>NZ_JBHWIV010000008.1:0-168077 GCF_042731675.1 Kitasatospora sp. NPDC059827
CCGGACCCACCCACCCTCCCGAAAGCCCACCCCCACACCCCAGCCCCGCGCAGCGGCCCCCTCACACCACCGGCGGCGACGCACCCCCCGCCAACGCCACCGCCGCCAAAGCCCGCAACGCACAAGCCACCTGCCCCAACGGCAGCGTCGCATCGTCCGCGAAGAGCTCGACCAACCAGCCCCCCGCCGCGTTCTGCCCCCCTGCCGCGACCATCCCGCGGTACCCGGAGACGACGAGCATCGCCTCCTCCGCCGGATCGTTCCCCGCGGCCCCCGCGCGGAGCGCGAACGCCCCGCCGCGGACGGCCCGCCGGGTCATCGGGTAGTGGCGGAGGTCGAACACCGCGTCGGGCGCCTCGATCTGGGCCCGCTGGGTCTCGGCCCGGGTGCTGCTGGGCCCGCTGGTCATCCGGTAGACGGCGTGCTGGGCGGTGCGCATCAGCTGGGAGCCGGGCGGCACGTACGAGACCCACCAGCCGACCGCGTCGAGCAGCCGGGCGGAGGTCTCGGCGACGACGGCCAGCTTGCCGAGGGTGTCGGCCGGGTGGACGGCCCGGGCGGCCGCGGCCTGGTCGAGGGCGGAGAGGACGGCGGTGAGCAGCTGCCCGGGGTCGGCGCTGTGGGCGGCGCCGCGGAACCGCCGCCGGTCGGCGGCGCCGGCCCGGCCGCCGGGCCCGCGGCGTCCGTCGGCGCGGTGGTGGGGGTCGGCGGCGTCGGCGAGCAGCACGGTGGGGTCGGGCGAGAAGCCGGGGCCGTGGCTGCGTCCGGCGACGACGGGGTGGGCGGCGCGGGCGGCCTTGGCCCGGTACTGGGCGGCGTCGGCGAGCCGGAAGAGCCGGTCGGGGGTGGTGACCGGTCCGATGGAGTCCCCGGTGGAGGCGACTCCGCAGGCGACCCCCTCGCCCTCGGCGAGGGCGAGGGCCCGGGCGCAGAGTTCCTCGGCGACGGCGACCACCTCGTCGGCCTTCTGTCCTTCGGCGAGCAGGCAGAACTCGTCCCCGCCGAGCCGGGCGGCCAGGCTGCCGGGCAGTTTGGCGGCGGCCAACGAGAGCTGGTGGGCGAAGCGTTCGAGCAGCCGGTCGCCCATCTCGTGGCCGAGCTGGTCGTTGACCCGTTTGAGTCCGTTGACGTCGCAGACCACCAGCGAGACCACGGTGTTGTCCCGGTTGTGGGCCTCCAGCGCGCTCTCCAGCCGGGCGTCGACGGCCCGCCGGTTGGCGAGGCCGGTGAGCGGGTCGGAGAAGGCGAGTCTGCGCAGGTCGGCGAGGCGTTCGGTCTGGGCGAGGCCGGCCGAGATCTGGGCGGCGAGCAGGGTCGCGTAGTCGGCGTCGGCCTCGGTGAAGACCGGCAGGCCGACGGACCGGGCGAGGTAGAGCTCGCCCCAGGCCTGCCCGTGCAGCACGATCGGCGCGACCACGCAGCAGGCCCGGCCGCGCCGGCGCAGCGCGGCGGCGCGCTCCTGGCAGTACGCGCCGGCGGTCGGGTGTGCGTGCCCGGCGTGCGGCTCGTCGTTCTCGGCGGTCTGCAGCCAGGCGCGCGGCAGCCGCCCGGTGGTCCAGCGTTCCTCCAGGTAGGTGACGATCTCCGGGAAGTCCGCGACCGGGTAGGACTCGTCCTGCGGCAGCTCCTCCTCGCCGGGCGCGAGTCGGCCGTGGTTGACCAGCACGCGCAGCCGGCCGGACTCGCGGTCCCAGACCGAGACGGCGGCCATGGTGGCGCCGAGCGCCTCGGTGGCCCGGGCGGCGGCGGCCCGGACGGCCTCCAGCGGGGTGAGCGCCCCGGCCATGTCCTGGGCGAGTTCGACCACCGACTGGAGCCGCAGGTCGGGCAGCGGGTCGGCGCGGTGCGGGCCCTCGCAGTCGCAGCCGCGGTCCGTCATGATCGCCTCACTGCTCACCGGCTCGCCTCGCTCCCTGTGCTCGGTCCTCCCGGACCCCCACCGGTCGGCCGCACCCATCGGCCGCTTGCACCAAGACTAGGGCGATTTCGCTCGGTTTTGCCCCGTTTGCCCGGATGGAACCGCAGCAGGCCGTACGACCTTCAACCGTTCGGCCACCCGAAGCACCCGCGCCAGGGCCCGCAGCAGCACCCGCGTCGGAGCCCGCAACAGCACCCGCGCCAGGGCCCACAGCAGCACCCGCGCCAGGGCCCGCAGCAGGGCCCGAGGAGGGCCCCCGCACAGAGGCCCGCCGGCTACTCCGCCTTCATCCGCCGCGACAGCAGCCACGGCTCCACCAGCCCCAGCCCCCGCACCGGCCGCCGCCACATCGGCTGGAGGTGGAACCGCGCCCCCGCGTCCGGCCCCGGCACCGGCAGCCCGGAGGCGGGCATCCCGGCCGCCACCGACAGCGCCTCGGCCAGGCCCGGCCCCTCCGAGTCGGCGGGGGCGACGCTGCCGTTCTGCTCCAGGGCGGCGGCGAACTCGCCGTCGATGAGCACCGCGTCCTTGGGGGCGATGGAGGTGAGCCGGCTGGCCAGGTTCACGGTGGTGCCGAAGACGTCGCCCATCCGCTGGGTGACCGTCCCGAAGGCCATGCCGACCCGCAGCGCCGGGATGGTCTCGTCCTCGGCGAGGGCGTCGATCAGGCTGAGCGCGATCTCGGCGGCGGTGGCCGGGTCCTCGGAGACGTAGAGGATCTCGTCGCCCAGGGTCTTGATCACCCGGCCGCCCTGCCCGGCGATCAGGTCGGAGCAGGTGTTCTCGAAGGTCTCGACGAGTTCGCCGAGTTCCTCCTCCTCCAGCCGCCGGGACAGCCGGGTGAAGCCGACCAGGTCCGCGAAGCCCACCGCGAGCCGGCCGCTGGTGATCTCGTTGTCCTCGGCGGCCTGCACCACCCGGCCGGTGACGGCGGCCAGTTGGCGCCGCCAGACGTACACCAGGAACTGCTCCAGTTCCGGCAGCAGCAGTTCGACCAGCGGGTACGCGACGTCGGCGCGGGTCAGTCCGGGCTCGACGGCCTGGGTGAGGTTCTCCAGGAAGGTGTCCATCTGCCAGCCGGCCAGCCGGGCCGTGGTCTGGCCGGTGGAGCGGGCCACCTGGATCGCCATCGACTCGCTGAGCAGCCCGGACTCGACCAGTCCGGCGAGGCGCCGCAGCGCGATCACGTCGCCGTCGGTGAGGGCCCGGGACTGGCCGATGTCGGGGAAGCCCATGGCCCGCCAGAAGCGGGTGGCCAGCTCCATCGGGACGTCGGCGGCACGCGCGGCCTGGTACGGGGTGTAGCGGCGTGGTGCGTCCAGGATCAGGCGTTCCAGTTCGAGCGCGACCGTGGGGTCGTGGCTGCCCGCCGTCCCGCCGTTGCCGTCCTCTGCCACCGGTCCGTCCCCGTGCGGTCGCCGCACTCGCCTCGTGTCCTACCCGTCCGGGCACGCCGTCCGCCACCCGGGCGGACAGTGGCGCGCCTCACACCGCTGCCAGGTGGAATGTTCGCACGGAATCACGTGATCCGGGGCATCCGCCCGAGTCAAGGAGAGGTGAAGACTGCCGCTCAGCGCGGCTCGGGGCGCGGTTCGGGGCGGACGTGGACCACGTCCCCCGCGCCGACCGCCCGGCGTGCGCCGTCCGCGGTGCGGACCACCAGGCGCCCGTCCCCGTCGATCGCGACCGCCTCGCCGACCAGCTCGTGGTCGCCCGGCAGGTGCACCTTGACCTGCCGGCCGAGGGTGCTGCAGCGGTCCGCGTACGCCCGCAGCAGGTCGCTGGCGTGCGGGTCCCCGGCGGCGGCCGTCCACTCCCGGTAGAGCCCGGCGAACTCGCGCAGCAGGGCGCGCAGCAGGACCGAGCGGTCGGTGGTGGCGGCTCCGGCCAGCGCGAGCGAGGCGGCGGTGGGGACGGGCAGTTCCGCGGTGCGCAGCGAGACGTTGAGGCCCATCCCGACCACCACCGCGCCGCCGCTCAGCTCGGTGAGGATGCCGCCGAGCTTGCGCTCCGCGCCGTCGATCCCGGTCTGGAGGTCGTTGGGCCACTTCAACCCGACCTCGACCCCGGCCACCCGGTCGAGGGCGCTGGCGGCGGCCACCCCGACCAGGATCGGCAGCCAGCCGTACCGCTCGACCGGCACCTCCTCCGGGCGCAGCAGGAAGGACAGGAACAGTCCGGAGCGGGCCGGGGCGGTCCACTGCCGGTCCAGGCGCCCGCGCGCGGCGCTCTGCGCCTCGGCGACCAGCACCGCGCCCTGCGGGGCGCCGGCGCGGGCCCGCTCGGCGAGGTCGCTGTTGGTCGAGCCGGTCTCGGTGACGACGTCCAGCGAGGTCCAGAGCCCACCCGGGACGACCAGGTCGCGGCGCAGCACCTCCTGGTCCAGCGGCGGCCGGTCCAGGTCGGTCCAGGGGGACGGTCCGGTGCGGCCGAAGCCGCGCAGTCCGCTGCGGCGGGGGGTCTCGGGTGCGGTCATGGTGGCCACCCTAGGACGTGCACCGGCCCGCGGCAGGACGGGCCGCAGAGGCGCAGTCCGCCCCATCGTCCCGCAGAACGCTCGTTGACACACTGTGTCGATGGCCATAACGCCAGGACGTGCCGCATCGCCCTGCGCGCTGGTTACGCTACGCAGCGGTAGTTCGCAGCGCCGCCCTGCCCTCGTGCGCGAGCCCCCGATCCCGGCCCGCGCGATCGAACAGGTCGCGGCCCATGATCAGGGAGAGCCACCGGATGACCGAGGCGCCGTACGACCCCCACACCACCGCCGGGAAACTGGCCGACCTGCGGCGCAGGCTGGACGAGGCGGTGCACTCCGGCTCGTCCAAGGCCGTGGAGAAGCAGCACGCCAAGGGCAAGCAGACGGCCCGGGAGCGGGTCCTGGAGCTGCTCGACGAGGACTCCTTCGTCGAGTTCGACGAGTTCGCCCGGCACCGCTCGACCAACTTCGGCCAGGAGAAGAACCGCCCGTACGGCGACGGCGTGGTGACCGGCTACGGCACCGTCGACGGCCGCCAGGTCGCCGTCTTCGCCCAGGACTTCACCGTCTTCGGCGGTTCGCTCGGCGAGGTCTTCGGCGAGAAGATCGTCAAGGTGATGGACTTCGCGCTGAAGACCGGCTGCCCGGTCATCGGCATCAACGACTCCGGCGGCGCCCGGATCCAGGAGGGCGTGGTCTCGCTCGGCCTGTACGGCGAGATCTTCCGCCGCAACGTGCACGCCTCCGGCGTCATCCCGCAGATCTCGCTGATCATGGGCCCCTGCGCCGGCGGCGCGGTCTACTCCCCCGCGATCACCGACTTCGTGGTGATGGCCGACCAGACCTCGCACATGTTCATCACCGGCCCGGACGTCATCAAGACGGTGACCGGCGAGGACGTCGGCATGGAGGAGCTGGGCGGCGCCCGCACCCACAACACCAAGTCCGGCAACGCCCACTACCTGGCCTCGGACGAGAAGGAGGCGATCGAGTACGTCAAGAACCTGCTGTCGTACCTGCCCTCCAACAACCTGAGCGACCCGCCGTCCTACCCGGAGCAGGCCGACCTCACGGTCACCGACGAGGACCTCGAACTCGACGCCATCGTGCCGGACTCGGCGAACCAGCCGTACGACATGCGCAAGGTGATCGAGCACGTCGTCGACGACGGCGAGTTCCTGGAGACCCAGCCGCTGTACGCGGGCAACATCATCACCGGCTTCGGCCGGGTCGAGGGCCACCCGGTCGGCATCGTCGGCAACCAGCCGATGGACCTGGCCGGCTGCCTGGACATCAACGCCAGCGAGAAGGCCGCGCGGTTCATCCGCACCTGCGACTCCTTCAACATCCCGGTGCTGACCTTCGTGGACGTGCCCGGCTTCCTGCCCGGCACCGAGCAGGAGTGGGACGGCATCATCCGCCGCGGCGCCAAGCTGATCTACGCCTACGCCGAGGCGACCGTCCCGCTGATCACCGTGATCACCCGCAAGGCCTTCGGCGGCGCGTACGACGTCATGGGCTCCAAGCACCTGGGCGCCGACCTCAACCTGGCCTGGCCGACCGCGCAGATCGCGGTGATGGGCGCCCAGGGCGCGGTCAACATCCTGCACCGCCGGGAGATCGCCGAGGCCGCGGCCACCGGCACCGTCGAGGAGAAGCGGGCCGAGCTGATCGCCTCGTACGAGGACACCCTGCTGAACCCGTACCTGGCCGCCGAGCGCGGCTACGTCGACGCGGTGATCGCCCCGAGCGAGACCCGCCGGCACATCGTCCGGGGCCTGCGGGCGCTGCGCGGCAAGCGCGAGGTGCTGCCGCCCAAGAAGCACGGCAACATCCCCCTGTAGGCACCACCCCTCTCGGGAGAGAACCAGCCATGTCCCCGATCCACGTGCTGCACGGGCAGCCGACCCCCGAGGAGCTCGCCACCGTCCTGGCGGTGGTCCAGGCCCGGGCCGCCGCCGCGCAGGCCGCCGCGGAGGCGGCGCGCCTGGCCGGTGTCGGCCCGGCCTCCCCCTGGAACGACCGCTCCCGGCTGCTCCGCCCCGCCGTCCACCCGGGCGTCAACGCCTGGCGGACCTCGGGCTGGGCGCACTAGCCCCGGGCGGGGCGGCCACCCGGCCGCCCCGCCCCGCCTCACCCCGCTCTCGCCCCGCCCCGCCGTCGCCCGCTTTGCCCGAAACCTGAGTACGGATACTCAGGCGGCCGGGCCCACCCGCACCGCACTCTGGACGGGTGCTCTGGTCAGACCCCGAGGACGGGCCCTCGCCCGAGGCCCGTCGCATGCAGGAGCGGATGCAGCGGGCCGGCAAGGTGCTCGCCGCGATCGTGCTGGTGGGTGCCGTCCTGATCATGGTCAGCCGGTACTTCACCTGAGTCGTTCACCAGAACGGCTCAACCACCCACCCCCTACCCTGGTGGGCATGACCGACCAGCGCTCCCTCGTCCTCGCTTCCGCCTCCCCCGCCCGCCTCGGGCTGCTGCGCCAGGCGGGGCTCGACCCGCGCGTGGTGGTCAGCGGCGTCGACGAGGACGCGATCACCGCCGCCACCCCCGGCGAGCTCGCCCTCGTCCTGGCCGAGGCCAAGGCGAAGGCCGTCGCCGCCGAACTGACCGGCGGCGAGCTGGTGATCGGCTGCGACTCCGTCCTGGAACTGGACGGCCTGGCCCTCGGCAAGCCGGCCGACGCCACCGAGGCGCTGGCCCGCTGGCAGTCCATGCGCGGCCGCGCCGGGGTGCTGCGCACCGGCCACTGCGTGATCGACACCGCGACCGGCCGGCAGTCCTCGGCGACCGCCTCCACCACCGTCCGCTTCGGCACCCCGGACGACGCGGAGGTGGCCGCCTACGTCGCCTCCGGCGAACCGCTGCACGTGGCCGGGGCGTTCACCCTGGACGGCCGCTCGGCGCCGTTCGTCGACGGCATCGACGGCGACCCGGGCAACGTCATCGGCCTGTCCCTGCCGCTGCTGCGCCGGCTGCTCGCCGACCTGGACGTCCGGATCACCGACCTGTGGGCCAACTGACCTGCCGCTCCGCCTGCTTGTGCCTCTAAGCTGACCGGCGTCCGAACGGGGAGGGGAACGCGGGCGATGACCGACAACGTGCTCAACGTGGTGCTCGGCCTGGTGGCCAGTGCCATCAGCGCCGGGCTCGGCTGGCTGGCCCAGGCCCTGCGGCGGCGCCGGAAGGTCGAGCGGGTACGGGAGTTCTTCGGACTCCCGGCCGGCAGCGACTGCCTGATCGTGGTGCCCCGCAGCGTCGGGACGGGCTCGCACGCCAACACCGTGACCCGCCGGGACGCCTACGCCCTGATGTGGCTGGCCGGGCTGGTCGAGGAGTGCGGCGCCCGGCCCGAACTGGTCGCCCACGACGCCGCGCACCGCGGCCTGGGCGCCAAGACCGAGCTGTGCCTGGGCGGTCCGGTCAGCAACGAGCGGATGGCCGCCCACCTGGCCTGGGGCCTGCCGGGCGTGCTGGTCACCTCCGGCCCGGGCCCGGGCAGCAACGTGATCGTGGTCGGCGACCGGGACTTCACCGTCGAGCCCGACCGGACCCACGTCCTGCTGGCCCGGATCGCCACCCCGGAGGACGGCCGCCCGGTGTTCCTGATCTCCGGCCAGACCGGCACGGCCAACCAGGCGGGCGTGCGCTACCTGGTCGCGCACCACCGCGAACTGGCCCGTGAGCACGGCCGGAACGGCACCTTCGCCCTCGTCCTGCGGGTGGTCAACCCGGACGCGTACGGGCCGGACATGGTCGAGCCGGTCGCCGACGTGACGGCCGAGGCGCTCCGCCGCCCCACCGCCGCGGCACCGGCCGGCAGCACCGCGGCATGAGCGGGCCGCGGAAGGTGTGTCCCATCCCACCGACCCGCCACGCCGCCCCACGGTCACCCACCGTCGACCACCCCCGCGCGAGCACACCTGCCACCACCTGCGCAGTCGTTCTCAACCCCGTCCCGGCGGCGGGGAATCCCATCACCGAGCGTGTGGGATAGTTCACAACCCGGGGCTACTCGCCGGTACCGCCCAGGAATCCATAAACTCATCGAGGTTCAAGAAGGGAGCCACAGTGCGCAAGGTGCTCATCGCCAACCGCGGGGAAATCGCCGTCCGCGTCGCCAGGGCCTGCTCGGACGCCGGTATCGCCAGCGTCGCCGTCTACGCCGAGCCGGACCGGGATGCGCTGCACGTCCGCGCGGCCGACGAGGCTTACGCGCTGGGCGGTGACACCCCCGGCACCAGTTACCTGGACATCGCCAAGGTCCTCAAGGCCGCCGAGGACTCCGGGGCCGACGCCGTCCACCCCGGCTACGGGTTCCTGTCGGAGAACGCCGAGTTCGCCCAGGCCGTCCTCGACGCGGGCCTGACCTGGATCGGCCCGCCGCCGCAGGCCATCCGCGACCTCGGTGACAAGGTCACCGCCCGTCACGTCGCCCAGCGCGCCGGCGCCCCGCTGGTGGCCGGCACTCCGGACCCGGTCTCGGGTGCCGACGAGGTCGTCGCGTTCGCCCGGGAGCACGGCCTGCCGGTCGCCATCAAGGCGGCCTTCGGCGGCGGCGGCCGCGGCCTCAAGGTCGCCCGCAACCTGGAGGAGATCCCGGAGCTGTACGAGTCCGCGGTGCGCGAGGCGGTCGCCGCCTTCGGTCGCGGCGAGTGCTTCGTGGAGCGCTACCTGGACAACCCGCGGCACGTGGAGACCCAGTGCCTCGCGGACAAGCACGGCAACGTGGTGGTCGTCTCCACCCGTGACTGCTCGCTGCAGCGCCGGCACCAGAAGCTGGTCGAGGAGGCGCCCGCGCCGTTCCTGACCGAGGCCCAGAACGCCGAGCTGTACCGCGCCTCCAAGGCCATCCTCAAGGAGGCCGGCTACGAGGGCGCCGGGACCTGCGAGTTCCTGGTCGCGCTGGACGGCACAATCTCCTTCCTGGAGGTCAACACCCGTCTGCAGGTGGAGCACCCGGTCACCGAGGAGGTCACCGGGATCGACCTGGTCCGCGAGATGTTCCGGATCGCCGACGGCGAGGAGCTCGGCTACGGCGACCCGGAGGTGCGCGGTCACTCCTTCGAGTTCCGCATCAACGGCGAGGACCCGGGCCGCAACTTCCTGCCCGCGCCCGGCACCGTGACGCTGTTCGCCCCGCCGTCCGGCCCGGGCGTGCGCCTGGACTCCGGCGTGGAGTCCGGCTCGGTCATCGGCCCGGCCTGGGACTCGCTGCTGGCCAAGCTGGTCGTCTCCGGCCGCGACCGCAAGCAGGCCCTGGAGCGGGCCAGGCGCGCGCTGAACGAGTTCAAGGTCGAGGGCATGGCCACCGCCATCCCGTTCCACCAGGCGGTCGTCACCGACCCGGCGTTCGCGCCGGAGGTGCACGGCGGCGAGGGCCCGTTCACGATCTACACCCGCTGGATCGAGACCGAGTTCGAGAACACCATCCCGGCCTTCACCGGCGGCGCCGGCGAGGGCGAGGAGGCGGAGACCCGGGAGACCGTGGTCGTCGAGGTCGGCGGCAAGCGGATCGAGGTCTCGCTGCCGTCCTCGCTCGGCGTCGCGGCGGCCCCGGCCGCCGGTGCGACCGGTGCCGCCAAGGCCAAGCGCCGGGTGGGCGCCAAGAAGGCCGGCTCGGCCGTCAGCGGTGACACCCTGGCCTCGCCGATGCAGGGCACCATCGTCAAGGTCGCCGTCGAGGAGGGCCAGGTCGTCGCCGAGGGCGAGCTGATCGTGGTCCTGGAGGCGATGAAGATGGAGCAGCCGCTGAACGCCCACAAGGCGGGCACCGTGGTCGGCCTCAAGGCCGAGGTCGGCGCGAGCGTCAGCAGCGGCGCCGCGCTCTGCGAGATCAAGGACTGACGACGGGTTCGTCAGTCTTCGACCGGTCCGTACTCCCTTCGGGGGTGCGGACCGGTCTCATTTACTCGCCCGCCCGCCTCCGGGGCGGGTAGGCCCGCGCGACGGCACGGCCGGGCTCAGCGCCCGCGCGGCAGGCCCATCTCGGCCAGCCGGACCGGCAGCCCGCCGGGGCCGACCGGGCCGCCGCCGTGCGCCCCGGGGCGGCGCTGACCGGGCAGCGGGGCGCCGCCGGGCGGCGGGACGGGACGGCGGCCCAGCGGGCCCGGCTGGGTCTGGTGGACCGGGCCGCTGCCGGTGCCGTGCACGGGGGCGTCGCCGCTCGGCGCGGCCCCGAGCGGCGCCAGTTCGATCTGCACCCCGCAGTCGGCGAGCGCGTCCAGTTCGCGGGCGCAGGCGTCGTCGGCGGTGGCCTGCTCGTCGGTGACCAGCCGGGTGATGGTCTCGGTGGAGACGGTCTGGAACATGCCGGCCGCGCCGAGCTTGGTGTGGTCGGCGAGGACGATGACCTCGGCGGCCGCCAGCACCATGGCCCGGTCCACGCTCGCGGACAGCATGTTCGCGGTCGACAGCCCCCGCTCGGCGGTCAGCCCGCTGCCGGAGATGAAGGCCTTGGTGACCCGCAGCCCCTGCAGGGACTGCTCGGCGCCGCTGCCCACCAGGGCGTAGTTGGAGCCGCGCAAGGTCCCGCCGGTCATCACCACCTCGACCCGGTTGGCGTGTGCCAGCGCCTGGGCGACCAGCAGCGAGTTGGTGACCACCGTCAGCCCGGGCACCCGGGCCAGCCGGCGGGCCAGCTCCTGGGTGGTGGTGCCGGCGCCGACCACCACCGCGTCGCCCTCCTCCACCAGTCCGGCGGCGAGGTCCGCGATGGCGCTCTTCTCCGCCGCGGACAGGTGGGTCTTCTGCGGGTATCCGGGTTCGCGGCTGAAGCCGCCGGGGAGCACCGCGCCGCCGTGCCGGCGGTCGAGGAGCCCTTCTGCCTCCAGCGCCCGCACGTCACGGCGCACGGTCACTTCGGAGGTCTGGACGACGCGGGCCAACTCCCGGAGCGAGACCGCTCCGTTGGCGCGCACCATTTCGAGGATCAACTGGCGACGTTCTGCTGCAAACACAGAACCGACGGTAACCTGCGTGACCGTCTGCTTTCAGGCGTTTGCAGCTGGTAGCGGGAATTGCTCACGCAAGAGCGGCGCGTGACCGTACAATACGCGCCGTCAACAACCCGGAACTGCGCCCGCCGTCCGGGTGACGATCATGCCCGCGCGAAGGGCGGCCGCCGACCGGCAGCCGCCCCAACTGTGCGCCTTGAGCTCAGGATTCGCCGCCGGCCCGCTTCCGGACGTGCAGCTGCCGGGCGGCCTCGGCGGTCGAGCCGGAGACCGACGGGTAGACGGTGAAGGCGCTGGCCACCTGTTCGACCGTCAGATTGGCGTCCACCGCGAGCGCGATCGGGTGGATCAGCTCGCTGGCCCGCGGGGCGACCACGACGCCGCCGACCACGATGCCGGTGCCCGGGCGGCAGAACAGCTTCACGAAGCCGTCCCGGATGCCCTGCATCTTCGCCCGCGGGTTGCCGCGCAGCGGCAGCTTGACCACGACGGCGTCCATCTTGCCGCACTCCACGTCGGCGGCGGTGTAGCCGACGGTGGCGATCTCCGGGTCGGTGAAGACGTTGGAGGCCACGGTCTTGAGGTTCAGCGGCTGCACCGCGTCGCCCAGCGCGTGGTACATCGCGATCCGGCCCTGCATGGCCGCCACCGAGGCGAGCATGAAGACGCCGGTGCAGTCGCCGGCCGCGTAGACGCCCGGGGCGCTGGTGCGGGAGACCCGGTCGACCTGGATCTGGCCCCAGTCGTTGAGCTTGACCCCGGCCTCCTCCAGGCCCATCTCGGCCGTGTTGGGGATCGAGCCGACCGCCATCAGGCAGTGGGTGCCCTCGATCACCTTGCCGTCGGAGAGCGTCACCTCGACCCGGTCGCCGATCCGCTTGGCGCTCTCGGCGCGCGAACGGCTCATCACGTTCATGCCGCGGCGGCGGAAGACCTCCTCCAGCACCTCGGCGGCGTCCGGGTCCTCGCCCGGCAGCACCCGGTCGCGGCTGGACACCAGGGTGACCTTGGAGCCGAGCGCCTGGTACGCGCCGGCGAACTCGGCGCCGGTCACACCGGAACCGACCACGATCAGCTCGCGGGGCAGCTCCTCCAGGTCGTACACCTGGGTCCAGGTGAGGATCCGCTCGCCGTCCGGCTTGGCGTCCGGCACCTCGCGCGGGTGAGCGCCGGTGGCGATCAGCACCGCGTCGGCGCGCAGCGACTGCACGCTGCCGTCGGGGCCGTCCACCAGCACCTCGCGGGAGCCGTCCACGGCCTGCCCGCCGGCGCCGAGCCGGCCGCGCCCGCGCAGCACGGTGACCCCGGCGCGGGTGACGGACTGGGTGATGTCGTGGGACTGCGCGATCGCCAGGCGCTTCACACGGCGGTTGACCTTGCCCAGGTCCACGCCGATGACCTTGGACTCCCGCCCCTCGGCGGCGCCCTGGTCGACGGTGATGCCCAGCTCCTCGTACGAGCTGTCGAAGGTGGTCATCACCTCCGCGGTCGCGATCAGGGTCTTCGACGGCACGCAGTCCGTGAGCACCGCCGATCCGCCCAGACCGTCGCGGTCGACGACGGTCACCTCCGCGCCGAGCTGAGAGGCCACCAGGGCCGCCTCGTAGCCGCCGGGTCCGCCACCGATGATCACGATCCGAGTCACGTACCCCATTGTCCCGCACGCCGGGAGCGGCGCCACAAGGGGGTCCGCGCTCGATCTCTTCATCCACTCGCCCCGCCCCGTGGGCCGACCGGGCTACGCTGCACCCATGCCCCTTTACGCCGCGTATGCCACCAACCTCGATGCCCGGCAGATGACCCGCCGAGCCCCGCACTCCCCGCTCCGCGGCACGGGGTGGCTGGACGGCTGGCGGCTCACCTTCGGCGGCGAACAGCTCGGCTGGGAGGGCTCGCTGGCCACCGTCGTGGAGGACGAGAAGGACCAGGTCTTCGTCTCCCTCTACGACATCGCGCCGATGGACGAGGAGGGCCTGGACCGCTGGGAGGGCGTCCAGCTCGGCATCTACCGCAAGATCAAGCTGCGGGCGCAGACCCTGGACGGCGACATCCCGGTCTGGACGTACGTGCTCAACGACTACGAGGGCGGCCTGCCCGCGGCCCGCTACCTCGGTCTGATCGCCGACGCCGCGGAGAGCGCCGGGGCCCCGCACGACTACGTGATGCAGCTGCGCCGGCGGCCGTGCTGACCACCGGTCCTCTTTCCGTACGAATCGACGAACCCGGTCACCCGAAAGCGCCACCGAGCTGTGTTTTCGGGCCAACCGGGTAACGATCCGGCATGCCGCGGGCGAATTTCTACGCGCGTAGCCGAAAGCCGTCTATCCTCGGACCCGTGAACGCTTCTCCTCAGTCGGTCGTCTCCGCCGACCCCTACGCCGCCGCCCAGGCCGCCGCCGAGCGCCTGCGCGAGCTGACCGGTGCCGAGCGGCACGACGTCGCCCTGGTGATGGGCTCCGGCTGGGTGCCGGCCGCCGACGCCCTGGGCGAGACCGTGGCCGAGTTCCCGGTCACCGAGCTCCCGGGCTTCCCCGCCCCCGCCGTGGCCGGCCACGCCGGCAAGATCCGCTCGGTGAAGATCGGCGACAAGCGCGCCCTGATCTTCCTGGGCCGCAACCACTACTACGAGGGCCACGGTGTCGCCACCGTCGTCCACGGCGTGCGCACCGCCGCCGCGGCCGGCTGCGGGATCATCGTGCTGACCAACGGCTGTGGCGGTCTGCGCCAGGGCTGGACCCCGGGTCAGCCGGTCCTGATCAGCGACCACATCAACCTGACCGCGGACTCCCCGATCGTCGGCGCCAACTTCGTCGACCTCACCGACCTGTACTCCAAGCGCCTGCGCGCCCTGTGCCACGAGGTCGACCCGAGCCTGGACGAGGCCGTCTACGTCCAGTTCCGCGGCCCGCACTACGAGACCCCGGCCGAGGTCAACATGGCCCGGGTGATCGGCGGCGAGCTGGTCGGCATGTCCACCACGCTGGAGGCCATCGCCGCCCGCGAGGCCGGCTCCGAGGTGCTCGGCATCTCCCTGGTCACCAACCTGGCCGCCGGCATCACCGGCGAGCCGCTCAACCACGAAGAGGTCCTGGAGGCCGGCAAGGCCTCGGCCGAGCGCATGGGCGAGCTGCTGGCGAAGGTCCTGGAGCGGATCTGACGCCTGCCGGGCGCAGAATCATGAACGACGGGGCCCACGGGCGGCGTGATCCGCTGATCACGCCATCCCGGGGGCCCCGTCCGCATGTGCACACCTCTTCTTCTCCCCTTTGCGTGGAACCCTCCGGCCGTCACCCGACGCACTTCCCGATGGAGCAGGCAAGAACATGACGCAGGCACCTACCACCGACCTCCTCGCCCGGGCCCGCACCTGGCTGGCCGAGGACCCCGACCCGCAGACCCGCGAGGAGCTCGCCGCCCTGCTCGCCCGGGCCGAGGGCGCGGAGGCCCAGGAGGAGAACACGCTCGCCTGGGCCGAGCTCGCCGAGCGCTTCTCCGACCGCCTCCAGTTCGGCACCGCCGGCCTGCGCGGCGAGCTCGGCGCCGGCCCGATGCGGATGAACCGCGCCGTGGTGATCCGGGCCGCCGCCGGCCTGGTCGCGTACGTGAAGCAGCAGGGCCTCGGCGACCTCGTGGTGATCGGCTACGACGCCCGGCACAAGTCGTACGACTTCGCCCGGGACACCGCCGCCGTGGTGGTCGGGGCCGGTCTGCGCGCCGCGCTGCTGCCGCGCCCGCTGCCGACCCCGGTGCTCGCCTTCGCCGTCCGCCACCTGGGCGCGGCCGCCGGCGTGACCGTCACCGCCAGCCACAACCCGCCGCAGGACAACGGCTACAAGGTCTACCTGGGCGACGGCTCGCAGATCGTCCCGCCGGCCGACGCCGGGATCGCCGCCGAGATCGACGCGATCGGCTCGCTGGACGACGTCCCGCGCGCCGAGGAGGGCTGGGAGGTGCTCGGCGAGGACGTCGTCGACGCCTACCTGACCCGGGCCGTCTCGATCGTCGACGAGCACAGCCCGCGCGAGCTGGACGTGGTCTACACCCCGATGCACGGCGTCGGCCGCGACACCCTGGTCGCCGCCTTCCGCCGGGCCGGCTTCCCCGCGCCGACCGTGGTCGCCGAGCAGGCCGAGCCCGACCCGGACTTCCCGACCGTGGCCTTCCCCAACCCGGAGGAGCCGGGGGCGATGGACCTCGCCTTCCGCACCGCCGCCGCGGTCGGCCCGGACATCGTGATCGCCAACGACCCGGACGCCGACCGCTGCGCGGTGGCCGTCCCGGTCAACGGCAACGCCGTGGGCAGCGGCAACGGCACCTCCGGCTGGCGGATGCTGCGCGGCGACGAGGTCGGCGCGCTGCTGGGCTCCGCGCTGGTCGCGAAGAAGGCCGAGGGCACCTTCGCCACCACCATCGTCTCCGCCACCCTGCTCGGCCGGATCGCCGAGGCCGCCGGCCTGGGCTACGCCGAGACGCTGACCGGCTTCAAGTGGATCTCCCGCGCCGAGGGCCTGCGCTACGGCTACGAGGAGGCGCTCGGCTACTGCGTCGACCCGCAGGGCGTCCGGGACAAGGACGGCATCACCGCCGCCCTGCTGGTCGCCGAGCTGGCCGCGACGCTCAAGCGGTCCGGCCGCACGCTGACCGACCTGCTGGACGACCTGGCGCTGGAGCACGGCCTGCACGCCACCGACCAGCTGTCCGTCCGGGTGCAGGACCTCTCGCTGATCGCCGACGCCATGCGCCGGCTGCGCGAGCAGCCGCCGACCGTCCTGGCCGGGCTGACCGTCACCCGCGCCGACGACCTCTCGGCCGGCTCCGCCGAGCTGCCGCCCACCGACGGCCTGCGCTACTACCTGGCCGGCGAGACCGTGCGCTCGGCCCGGATCGTGGTCCGTCCCTCCGGCACCGAGCCCAAGCTCAAGTGCTACCTGGAGGTCGTCCTCCCGGTCGGCAGCGCGGCCGACCTGGCCGCCGCCCGGGAGCGGGCCGCCGGGCTGCTCGCCGACATCAAGCGGGACCTCGGGGCGGCCGCCGGCATCTCCGCCTGACCCCGTCGCGCGTGTGCCTCCCCGCCCCCGGTCCGGGGTGGGGAGGCACACGCGCGTCCGGGGGAGGTCAGCGGTCGCCGGCCGCTCCCGCGCCGAACCGGTCGCCCGCGAAGGGCGCCAGGTCGACCGGCGCGGGCTCGCCCAGCGCCAGGGCGGCCGCACACTCGCCCACGGCGGGGGCGAACTTGAACCCGTGCCCCGAGCAGGCCGAGGTGTGGACGATCCGCGGGTCCGCCGGCGAGCGGTCGATGATGAAGCTGCCGTCCGGGGTCAGGGTGTAGTAGCAGTAGCGCGCCCGGGGTGCCTCCGGCTGGACGCCGGTGAAGATCCGGGCCACCATGCGGGCCATCTCCTCCCGCTCCTGCGGCGAGACCTCGCGGCGCGCCAGGTCGGTCGGGTCCCCGGGCGTCTGCTGGCGGTTGTGGAAGCCGATCTTGACCTCGCGGCCGCCCTCGCCCCACTCGGGCACGCCGTAGACGACCTGTCCGTCGGCGCTCTCGTACAGGAAGGCCGGGAAGCCCTCGGTGCCCAGCTTCGGGTCCGCCCGGAACCAGTAGACCGGGACCCGCATCGGGCTCAGGTGCCGCGCCGTGGACGGTGCGAGCGGTCCCTTCATCCAGGGGCCGGTCGCGACGACGACGGCGTCGCAGGAGAGCGTCCCGCCGGAGCGCAGCCGTACGGTCACGCCGCCGGCGGCCGACCGCAGGTCCACCACCTCCTCGCCGAAGCGGATCGAGGCACCCCGGCGGACCGCCTCGTCGATCATCGCCAGCCGGGCCCGGTTGGCCAGGACGGTGTAGGCGCCGGGTTCGTACAGCGCCTTCATGTCGGCGCCGACGCCGAACCACGGGAAGCGCCCGTTGAGCTGCTCGGCGTTCCAGACCTCGTGCGCGATGCCGCCGGTCTCCGCGGTCTGCCGGCTGAGGTCCACCACGCCGCTGGACTCGGCCCCGACGAAGACCCCGCCGGTGCGCATCAGCAGGGTGTCCCCGTACGCGGCCTCCAGGTCCGTCCACCGCTCGTGGGCGCGCTCCAGCAGCGGGAGGTAGTCGGTCCCCTCCCAGTAGGCCCGCCGGAAGATCCGGGTCTCCCCGTGGGAGGAGCCGAACCGGTGCGTCGGGCCGTGGGCGTCGACGGCGAGCACCCGCGCGCCCCGTTCGGCCAGTGCCTGGGCCGCCGCCGCTCCGAACACCCCGAGGCCGATGACCAGTACGTCGCCCGTTCTCACAGCCGTACCCCCTTCTCGACCGGTGCCGCGACCGGCCCGGACTGCGGACGCGCCCGGCGGACGCGCAGCGCCGATTCGATGACGATGGAGACCAGTGACAGCCAGACCACGGCGAAGCAGATCAGCGTGTTGGCGGACGGCCGCTGGTGGTACCAGACCAGCGCGACGACGAGCTGGGTCGTCGGCAGCACGTACTGGATGAACCCCGTCGCGGTCAGGCTGACCTTCTTCGCGCCGAAGGCGATCAGCCACAGCGGTGTGACGGAGACCAGGCCGCACACCGCGAGCAGCACGAAGTCCGTGTGCCCGGCGGACGGTCCCGGGTCGAGCGAGTAGCCCGTGGTGAGGACGGCGATCCCGATGCCGAGCGCCAGCAGGGCCGTCTCCAGGGTCAGCCCGGTGACCGGGTCGGCGGTGGTGAGCTTCTTGAGGAAGGTGTACACCCCCCACGTCAGGCCGATCGTGACGTACACCCACCAGTCGAGCTCGGTGCTGCGCACGATGAGCAGCACGACGCCCAGCAGGCACAGGCCGAGCGCGACGCGGCGCAGCCGTCCGAGCGGTTCGCCCATCACCAGCGTCCCGAGGACGACGGTGACCGCCGGGGCGATGAGGTAGCCGAGGCCGGTCTCGATGACCCGCCCGTGGATCGAACCCCAGATGAACGTGAGCCAGTTGATGCAGACCAGCACCGCCGCGGTCAGGTGCACCAGCACCAGCCTCGGGGTGGCGGCCGTGCGGGCGGCGGCCCGGAACCGCCCCAGCAGCGCGAGCGCGGCGCACAGCGTCACCAGCGACACCAGGATGCGGTAGCCGAGCAGCGTCTCCGGCGGCACGTGCGCCAGGGCCCGCCAGAACAGCGAGGACGAGCCGAGGATGACGTTGGCGACCGCGATCGCGGCCAGGCCCGCCGGAGCACCCCGGCCGCGCACGCTACCCATCTGCCCGCCTCTCCCCCCGGCGGGCCAGGCGGCATTCGACGATCTCGTACGACCAGTAGAGGGTCCCGTCGCCGGCGATGCTGAAGGCCGCGCCGTGGTGCTCCTTCCAGTGGTGGAACTCCCTGGTCAGGACCTGTCTGGAGGCGTGCCACTCCCTGGTGTACAGGAACAGCGGGAAGCTGTGCCGCTCGATCAGCCGGAACTCCAGAGGGCCGGCGCTGCCCGCCGGCCCGCCGAGTCGGCGGAGCACGTCCTGGATGCCCGTCATGGAGTTGAGGCCGATGACGGCGCGCCCGGTGTCGGTCAGGTGGTGCGGGAGTTCGCGCAGGAAGCCGAGGAGGACCTCCTCCCCGGAGAACATGGCCGACAGTTCGAGGTCGGCGAGCCCCTGCTGCCGCAGTTCGCGCCGGCAGTCCGCGGACGGGGTGCGCCAGCCGGGCGGGTTGAAGACGACGAGGTCGAACCTGCGGTCCGCGGCCGGGCTCTGGAACAGGCTGCCCGCGTCGTACCGGACGATCCGGTCGCCGAAGTTGAGCTGCTCGTTCTCCGCGGCGGTCTTCAACGCGGGGATCGACACGTCCGTCGCCACGATGTCGCGGGCGCCCAGGCTGCGCATCAGCAGGGCCAGGGCCCCGCTGCCGGTGCCCATGTCGAGGACCGAACCGCCCAGGACGGACCGGTCGAGGGTGCGGACCAGGACGTCGCCGAGGCTCAGCCCGGCGGGGCTGACCTTGAAGACGCCTTGGCGGTCCTGGAGCCGGAGGCTGTGCCCGAGGCCGAAGTAGACCTCGTAGTGCTCCTCGGAATGCACCGCCGCGGTTCTGTCGCCGGGATTGTGCTGCCGGATCACGCCCAGCATGATTCCCCCTCCAATGGAGTTTTCGGTCGAGTTCTCGGCCGTACCGCATTCACCGCGGCGGCGGCCGCCGTGGCACGCGCATTCACCTGCCGATTCCGCCCAGTTCACGCGACCGGTCGGCGGAGCGGGTCAAACCCCCCACGAGCACGCTTTGCAGCCCCAGCTCCTGGAAATGGAAGATTCCCTGTTCGGTCGTTCCCCCCGGGGTCATGACCTGCCGGCAGAGCTCCTCGGGGGAGTGCTCGGTCGAATCCAGGAGTTCCGCGGTGCCGCGCAATACCTGGGTGGTCATCGACCGGGCCTGGGCCCGGTCGAATCCGGCGGTGACGGCGAAGTCGATGAACGCCCCGGCGATGTGCGCGACGAAGGCCGGGCCACCGCCGCAGAGCGCGGTGGCGTCGTCGATGAGGGCCTCGTCGCGCACGGTGAGGGCCCGGCCGATCGACGACAGCAGCCGTTCGGCGGTCCGCACGTCGGCCACCGGCACGGTGGCGCCGGGGCACAGCACGGTCATGCCCTGCGCGACCTCGGACGGCGTGTTGGGAATCGCCCGGACGACCCGGTCGGTGCGCAGCAGCGCCGTCATGGCCGCGATGCTCACCCCGGCCATCACGGAGATGACCAGGGCCCCCTCGAACGCCCCCGCCTCCTGGTCGGCCGCGAACCCCTCGAAGGCCTGCGGCTGGATGGCGAGGACCACGGCGTCGCCGGGCTGCGGGCGGTACCGGGCGACGGGTTCCAGGCCGAATTCCGCGTGCAGCAGGCGCGCCCGGGATTCGGCCGTCTCCACGATTTCGAGCGGGAGGTCCGGAGTTCTCCTCAGGAGTCCGGAAATGATGGCGGTGCCCATGTGCCCGGCACCGATGACGACGACCCGGTCCACGCCGGCTGTCAGACTTTCCCCACTGGTCACATTTCCCCCACTGTCAACGGGCGTCACTCTGGACGCACCAAGCGACGGTCATCACGAATGTGCCTTTTCGGAAGCTTCACAACACCCGCGCCAGCCTATTTATGTGATCATGGACCGACAAGGGACCAAAGGCGGATGGACCGGACAGTTTTTCGACCGCACGGAATCCGTGCCGACGGACGGACCGCACCGCGTCGTATCTCCCCCAACGCGAAGGAGCCCGCCGTTTCCGGCGGGCTCCTTCGTGGTGCGGTCGTCGTCAGACCGCGATCACCGTGATCAGCGCGACCAGGCCGAGCAGCGCCGGGGCGATCACCCACCAGCACCAGCGGACGACCACCGGGCCGGCGGCGTCGGGCCGGCGGCCGTTGCGCTCGGCCATCCCCTGGAGGACGTCGGTCACCTGGTCGGACCAGGCCCGGTTCGGATCCGAGGACCCCTGGACGACCGGGTTGGTCCGGGCGGCGAGGCCCAGCCCCAGGCCCGTCCGGGAGGCGTGCTCGGCGTTGCCGCGGCTCAGGGCCCGGTTGGCCCGCTTGCGCTGGCGCAGCGACACCGGAACGGCCCACACCTGGTACTTCTTCTCGCCGGACAGCAGCTCGACCGAGTACCCGGCCCGCAGCGCGTCGACCGAGGCCCAGGGGGCGGTGATGGTGCGCCAGGGGTTGCGGACCACCAGGCGCCGGTTGTCGGCGAACACCGCCGGGCGCAGCGTGTAGGCGATCACCGGGAGGGCGAACACCGGCAGCGCCGCGAGCGCGACGTACGGGGTCCTGCCGGTGCCGGTCACCGCCGCGTCGCCGATCAGCCAGGCGGCGACGGCGAGCAGGAACACTCCGGAGATCACGCCGGGGACGGAGCGGTACACGCGGTCCGCGTACTCGGGGTCCCCGTCGGGGGCGGCCGGGCCCTGGTGGGGCTTGCCGTCGGAATCGGTCATGGCGTCGATTCTGCCCCATGCACCCCTCACCAGCGGGTCTCGGTCCGGCCACGAATGGCGCCCCGACCTCGCCCGGGTGGCCCCGTTCGGCCGAGGTCTCGGTCCGGCCACGAAAGGCCACCGGAAAGGTGGGCGCTCTAGCGGTCGGCTACGCGCGTAGATATGCTGGTCTGGTGACTATGTCCACTGTTGCAGCCAATGCCCCCGGCGTTGCGGGCAGCGGCCTCGCGGACGTTGCGGCGTCCGAGGCCTCGCTCCGCCGCTTCCTGCACGGCCTGCCCGGCGTCGACCAGGTCGGCCTCGAAGCCCGCGCCGCGTCCCTCGGGACCCGCTCGATCAAGACCACGGCGAAGGCCCGCGCCATCGACCTGGCGATCTCCATGATCGACCTGACCACGCTCGAGGGCGCGGACACGGTCGGCAAGGTGCGCGCACTGTGCGCCAAGGGCAGGACCCCCGACCCGACCGACCCGACCACCCCGCGCGTTGCCGCCATCTGTGTCTACCCGGACATGGTCGCCACCGCGAAGGACGCCCTGCGGGGCACCGACATCCAGGTCGCCTCCGTGGCCACCGCCTTCCCGGCCGGCCGCGCCGCCCTCCCGGTCAAGCTCGCCGACACCGCCGACGCGGTGGCCGCGGGCGCCGACGAGATCGACATGGTGATCGACCGGGGTGCCTTCCTCTCCGGCCGCTACTTCGACGTCTTCAACGAGATCGTCGCCGTCAAGGAGGCGTGCAAGCGCGCCGACGGCAGCTACGCCCACCTCAAGGTGATCTTCGAGACCGGCGAGCTGCAGACCTACGACAACGTCCGCCGGGTCTCCTGGCTGGCGATGCTGGCCGGCGCCGACTTCATCAAGACCTCCACCGGCAAGGTCGCCGTCAACGCGACCCCGCCGGTCACCCTGCTGATGCTGGAGGCGGTCCGCGACTTCCGCGCCGCCACCGGCGTCCAGGTCGGCGTGAAGCCGGCCGGTGGCATCAAGACCACCAAGGACGCCATGAAGTACCTGGTGATGGTCAACGAGACCCTCGGCGACGACTGGCTGAGCCCGCACTGGTTCCGCTTCGGCGCCTCCAGCCTGCTCAACGACCTGCTGATGCAGCGCCAGAAGCTCGCCACCGGCCGCTACTCCGGCCCCGACTACGTGACGGTGGACTGATCACCATGGCCAAGAAGAAGAACATCGAGGAGCCCGCGGCCCAGCCGGCCGGAGGCCTCTTCACCTACGCCCCGGCCCCGGAGTCCCCCGCCGCCGCCGGCGACATCGCGACCTCGTACGGCCACTTCATCGGCGGCGAGTTCGTCGACTCCTCCGGCAGCGAGGCCCTCAAGACGGTCAACCCGGCCACCGAGCAGGTGCTCGCCGAGTTCGCCCAGGGCACCGACGAGGACGTGGACCGCGCCGTCGCCGCCGCCCGCAAGGCCTTCGCCGACTGGTCGGCGCTGCCGGGCAGCGAGCGCGCCAAGTACCTGTTCCGGATCGCCCGGATCATCCAGGAGCGCGCCCGCGAGCTGGCCGTGCTGGAGTCGATGGACAACGGCAAGCCGATCCGCGAGACCCGCGACTTCGACATCCCGACCGTCGCCGCCTGGTTCTTCTACTACGCGGGCTGGGCGGACAAGCTCGACTACGCCGGCTTCGGCGCCAACCCGCGCCCGCTGGGCGTGGCCGGCCAGGTCATCCCGTGGAACTTCCCGCTGATGATGCTGGCGTGGAAGATCGCGCCCGCGCTGGCGACCGGCAACACCGTCGTCCTCAAGCCGGCCGAGACCACCCCGCTGACCGCGCTGCGCTTCGCCGAGATCTGCCGCCAGGCCGGTCTGCCGAAGGGCGTCGTCAACATCGTCACCGGCGACGGCCGCACCGGCGCCGCGCTCACCGCGCACCCGGACGTCAACAAGGTCGCCTTCACCGGCTCCACCCCGGTCGGCCGGGCGATCGCCAAGCAGCTGGCCGGCAGCCGCAAGAAGCTGTCGCTGGAGCTGGGCGGCAAGGCCGCCAACATCGTCTTCGACGACGCGCCGATCGACCAGGCGGTCGAGGGCATCGTCAACGGCATCTTCTTCAACCAGGGCCACGTCTGCTGCGCCGGCTCCCGCCTGCTGGTCCAGGAGTCGATCCAGGACGAGCTGCTGGACGCCCTCAAGCGTCGGATGGGCACCCTGCGGGTCGGCGACCCGCTGGACAAGAACACCGACATCGGCGCGATCAACTCGGCCGCCCAGCTGGCCCGGATCACCGAGCTGACCGCGGCCGGCGAGGCCGAGGGCGCCGAGCGCTGGTCGCCGGAGTGCGAGCTCCCGGGCACCGGCTTCTGGTTCAGGCCGACCCTGTTCACCGGCGTCAGCCAGGCCCACCGGATCGCCCAGGAGGAGATCTTCGGCCCGGTCCTGTCGGTGCTGACCTTCCGCACCCCCGACGAGGCGGTCCAGAAGGCCAACAACACCCCGTACGGCCTCTCCGCCGGCATCTGGACGGAGAAGGGCTCGCGCATCCTCTGGACGGCCAACCGGCTCAAGGCGGGTGTGGTCTGGGCCAACACCTTCAACAAGTTCGACCCGACCTCGCCGTTCGGCGGTTTCAAGGAGTCGGGTTACGGCCGCGAGGGTGGCCGCCACGGTCTGGAGGCCTACCTCGATGTCTGACACGACCTTCGCGCGTCTTGACGTCCTCAAGACCTACAAGCTGTACGTCGGCGGGAAGTTCCCGCGCTCCGAGAGCGGGCGGGTGTACGAGGTGACCGACGCAAAGGGCGAGTGGCTCGCCAACGCCCCGCTGGGTACCCGCAAGGACACCCGCGACGCCGTCCTGGCCGCCCGCGCGGCGGTCAAGGGCTGGGCCGGCACCACCGCGTACAACCGCGGCCAGGTGCTGTACCGGGTGGCCGAGATGCTGCAGGGCCGGCGCGAGCAGTTCGCCGCCGAGGTGGCCGTCTCCGAGGGCATCGGCCCGAAGAAGGCCGCCGCGCTGGTGGACGCCGCGATCGACCGCTGGGTCTGGTACGCGGGCTGGACGGACAAGGTCGCCCAGATCGCGGGCGGCGCCAACCCGGTCGCCGGGCCGTACTTCAACCTCTCCACCCCGGAACCGACCGGCGTGGTCGGGATCGTCGCCCCGCAGGCCGGGTACGGGCACTCGCTGCTCGGCCTGGTCTCGGTGATCGCCCCGGCGATCGCCACCGGCAACACGGTCGTGGTCGCGGCCGCCGCGGACGCCCCGCTGCCCGCGCTGTCGCTGGGCGAGGTGCTGGCCACCTCGGACCTCCCGGGCGGCGTGGTCAACATCATCTCGGGCCGGACCGCGGACATCGCCCCCACCCTGGCCTCGCACCAGGACGTCAACGCGCTGGACCTCACCGGCGCGGTCGCCGCCGACGGCCCCGGCGCGGCGACCGCGCTGGAGGCCGCCGCCGCCGATACCCTGAAGCGGGTGGTCCGTCCGGAGCTGGACCCGTTCGCCCAGGACTGGACGGATGCGCCCGGTACCGACCGGCTACTCTCCTTCATGGAGACGAAGACGGTCTGGCACCCGATGGGGATCTGACCTTCCGTCGGTTCCGCATCACAACTCCACAGACTGGCCGTCCCCAGTGCCCTCTCCCCCCCAGGGCCCGGACGGTCATTGGACGGACCCGCACCTCTCCCCCCCTGGTGCGGGTCCGTCGACTTTCGTCACCGCCCGCGCGACTTTCGGCGCTCGCCGTGCGTGTGCGTCCGGACCAGAATCCCCGGTACCGACACCACCGAGGAGGCGCCGTGGGAGAGTTGATCGCCGAGCTGATGCCGCTGCTGACGGACGGGTTCGTCCGCCGGTGGCACGTCGCGCGGGTCCGCCGCCGCCTGGCCGCCGGGAAGCCCGTCCGACTGCCCTGCTCCGCCCGGTCCGACCGGCCGGGCTGGCAACACCGCTACACCAACGGCAGGTTGGACGTCACCCCGGGTGCCGCCGCGGTCACCTTCCGCGCCCGCGGGGCCCGCCCGCTCGAACTGCCCACCGGGGGCACCTTCCACGAGCCCGAGCCCGACACCTGGCACTCCCAGGACTGGGCCGCCACCGGCTACCAGCCGCCCGGCGGCGGGCGCCAGGTGTACCTCCAGCTCGACAGCCGCTACCTGCCGTCGGTCCACCTCGCCCTCGCCGGCCCCGACTTCCGGACGGCGTGACGGAAGGCGCGGCCGGAGGGCGCGACCGGAGGGCGCCGCCGAAAGGTGTGATGCAGAACGGTTTCGGCAACCGGCCGGGATGCGTCAGACTGGTGTCCCGTGAGTGACTCCCCCATGAACCCCGTCCCGACGGCCCACGCCCGGGTGATCCTGCTCTCCGGGCCCTCCGGATCGGGGAAGTCCTCGCTGGCCGAACGCAGCGGCCTCCCGGTGCTCCAGCTGGACGACTTCTACAAGGACGGGGACGACCCCACCCTCCCCCGGCTGCCCGACGGCGCCGTGGACTGGGACTCCCCGCTCGCCTGGCACCGCGACCAGGCCGTCGCCGCCATCCGCGCGCTGTACGAGCGCGGGCGCACCGAGGTGCCGGTGTACTCGATCCCGGACAACGGCCGGATCTCCACCCGCGCCCTGGACCTGGACGGCGCCACCGCGTTCATCGCCGAGGGCATCTTCGCCGCCGAGATCGTCACCGAGTGCGCCGCCGAGGGCCTGCTCGGCGACGCCCTGTGCCTGCGCAACGGCGCGCTCACCACGGCCTGGCGCCGACTGCGCCGGGACGTCCGGGAGGGCCGCAAGTCGCTGCCGGTGCTGCTGCGCCGGGGCTTGCGACTGATGCGGGCCGAGCGGGCCATCGTCGAACGGCAGGTCGAGCTGGGCTCGCACCCGTGCGCCGGGGCGGAGGCCGAGCGGCGGGTCCGCGCCGCCGCCGGGCGGCGGGAGCTGTCCGCGGTCTGAGCCGCGCCGGGCGGGACCGCCCGAGGACGTACGACGACGGGCCCGGTGCGTCTCCCCCGCACCGGGCCCGTCGCCCACCGAACGGCTTGGGCTCCCCACGAGCGCCGCTCCCCCGAGCCGGCGCCCCCGAACCGCAACCGTCCGCTACCCGTCCCCCGACGGGAGTCTGTCCCCTGCTCCCCCGCTGGCCGCCGTCAGGCGACCAGCTCGCCGAACGCCCGGACGGTGTCGCCCGACTTGTTCAGGTGCTCGTCCTCGCGCAGCCGGCGCAGCGCGCGCCAGATGCTGCTCTTGACCGTGCCGACGCTGATCCCCAGCACGTCGGCGATCTCCGGGTCGGTCTTGCCCTCGTAGTACCGCAGCACCAGCATGGTCCGCTGGTTCTCCGGCAGCTTCGCCAGCGCCTGCCAGAGCACGGTGCGCAGCTCGGTGCCGCCCATCGCGTCGGTGTCGCCGGCCGTCTCCGGCAGCTCCTCGGTCGGGTACTCGTTGACCTTGCGGCGCCGCCAGGCGGAGATGTGCAGGTTGGTCATGGTGCGGCGGAGGTAGCCCCCGACCGCGGCCTTGTCGGTGATCCGGCCCCAGGCCCGGTAGGTGCTGAAGAGCGCGCTCTGCAGCAGGTCCTCGGCCTCGTAGCGGTCACCGGTGAGGTGGTACGCCGTGGCGTACAGGGAGGCGCGGCGCTCGCGCACGTACGCGGTGAACTCCGTGATGTGGTCCTCCGCGACGGCCGGGTGCTCCCCCTGCGCGTCTCCCTGTCCCGCCTCGGTGGTGCGGGCCGACGCGGGGTTCAGCCGCAGCAGCGTCGCACCGGCGGCCCCGCGACCGGCCGGCTCCCCCGAGCCGACCGTCCGCAGACCGTTCTTCCTCTGGTCGCCCCCCCGGGCGTCCGTGCCCTCGACGCGGACGGGGAGGATCCCCCGCAGCGTGAGGGTGTTGCCGGAGTCGGCCGCACTCCCCAGTCGGCCGATCCCGTACAGCTCCCCCGTCCTGCCGCCGCCGCTCACCCGGCGGGCGACAGGGTTTCCACCGGTGCTGTGCGCGCACCCCCGTACGGTCACGGCACCGGAGTTCTCGTCGGTCCTGATCTCGTACCGGGTCCGGTGGGTGGTCGCTGAGGAACGCGCGGTGCGGACAGCCGGGTTGGTCCGGGTCTGAAGCATGGCGTTCATCGTGCGCCCCCTTGGTTCGGTACGAGCGGTTCCTGTTGCCGCCCTCCAGCCGGCCCTTTCGGCCCGCTGTCCTGCGGCGACATGGAAAATCCTGCCCGCCGGTTGTGATGGCGCTGTCCGCCGACTGTCACAGGGGTGTCACAGGGCCGGGCCCTTCGACCCGCTCCTCCTCCCGCCGTTCCGGACGCCGGTGGCCGTCCTTCCGGTTCCCGTACGGGCGGTGACCGGTCCGGGGGGTGATTCGGCGCTCCCGGTGGGCCAAAATGGGGCCGTGCCTTTCCTCCTACTGATCGAGGACGACGACGCCATCCGGACCGGCCTCGAACTCGCTCTCACCCGCCAGGGCCACCGTGTGGCCACCGCCGCCTCCGGCGAGGACGGTCTGAGGCTCTTCAAGGAGCAGCGGCCCGACCTGATCGTGCTGGACGTGATGCTGCCCGGAATCGACGGCTTCGAGGTCTGCCGTCGGATCCGCCGCACCGACCAGCTGCCGATCATCCTGCTCACCGCCCGCTCGGACGACATCGACGTGGTCGTGGGTCTGGAGTCCGGCGCGGACGACTACGTGGTGAAACCGGTCCAGCCGCGCGTGCTGGACGCCAGGATCCGCGCCGTGCTGCGGCGCGGTGAGCGGGAGAGCTCCGACTCCTCCGCGTACGGCACCGTGGTGATCGACCGGGCCGCGATGACCGTCACCAAGGACGGGCAGGACCTCCAGCTCACCCCGACCGAGCTGCGGCTGCTCCTGGAGCTCAGCCGCCGCCCCGGCCAGGCGCTCTCCCGCCAACAGCTGCTGCGGCTGGTCTGGGAGCACGACTACCTCGGCGACTCCCGCCTGGTGGACGCCTGCGTCCAGCGGCTGCGGGCCAAGGTCGAGGACGTGCCGTCCGCGCCGACCCTGATCCGCACCGTGCGCGGGGTGGGCTACCGACTGGACCCGCCTGCCTGAGCCCCTCGCCCCCTTCCTGAACTCCCGTACGACGACAGGCTCTTGTGACTGACCATCAGCAGACTGCCCGACGGTTCTCGTCCGGCCCGTGGCGACGGCTGCGCTCCTTGCGGGTGCGGCTGATCGCGGTGTTCGCGGCCGTCGCGCTGCTCGCCGCCGTCTCGGCCTCCGGCATCGCGTACTGGCTGAACCGCGACGCGGTGCTCAAGCGCGCCCAGGACACCGCGCTGAACGACTTCCGGGTCTCGCTCAGCCGCAACGTCTCCGACCTGCCGCTGAACGCCAGTTGCCCGGACCTCGCCACGCTGGCCTCCAACGTGGCGAGCTCCGGCCTGTCCTACGACGTGGTCGTGGTCGACCCGGCGCACCCCGAGTGCCCGGCGGTCTCCTCCGCCCCGACGCGCTTCACCCTGGCCGACGTCCCGGCGGCGCTGCAGTCCACCGTCGCCAAGCCGCGCGAGGTCACCGAGAGCAACCCGTACCCGTACCACCTGTACTGGCAGCGGCAGAACCTGGACGGCCGCCCGTTCGTGATCGGCGGCACCAAGGTGCTGCCGAACGGCCCGACGGCGTACATGTTCAAGTCGCTGGAGAACGAACGGGCCGACCTCAACACCCTGGGCTGGTCACTGGCCATCGCGACCCTGCTCGCGCTGATCGGTTCGGCCCTGCTCGCCCAGGCCGCCTCCTCGACCGTGCTGCGGCCGGTCAAGCGGCTCGGGGAGGCCGCCAAGCGGCTCGGCGAGGGCCACCTGGACACCCGGCTGGAGGTCGAGGGCTCCGACGAACTCGCCGACCTGGCCCGGACCTTCAACCGGGCCGCGGAGTCGCTGCACGAGCAGGTCGAGGAGCTGAGCGCGCGCGAGGCGCAGAGCCGGCGGTTCGTCGCCGACATGTCGCACGAGCTGCGCACCCCGCTGACCGCGATGACCGCGGTGACCGACATCCTGGAGGACGAGGCCGAGTCGCTGGACCCGATGATCGAGCCCGCCGTCCGACTCGTGGTGAGCGAGACCAGGCGGCTGTCCGACCTGGTCGAGAACCTGATGGAGGTCACCCGCTTCGACGCCGGCACCGCCAGGCTGGTCGCCGACGAGGTCGACGTCGCCGACCTGATCATGTCCTGCATCGACGGCCGGGCCTGGTACGACGCGGTCGAACTGGACGCCCCGCGCGGCATCCTGGCCGTGGTCGACCCGCGCCGGCTCGACGTGGTCTTCGCCAACCTGATCGGCAACGCGCTCAAGCACGGCGGCTCGCCGGTTCGGGTCAAGGTCCGGCAGTCCGCGGACTCGGTCGTGGTCGAGGTCTCCGACAGCGGCCCCGGCATCCCCGAGGACGTGCTGCCGCACGTCTTCGACCGCTTCTACAAGGCCGACCGCGGCCGGGCCCGCTCGGAGGGCAGCGGCCTGGGGCTGTCCATCGCGATGGCCAACGCCCAGATCCACGGGGGGACCATCACGGCGGCGAACGGGGAGGTCGGCGCGGTGTTCACCCTGACGCTGCCGCTGACCCAACCGCCGTCGCCGTCCGCGGGCGGGACCGAGCTCGGCCCCGCCGGCGACGCCGAGCTCAAGGACGCCACGTGACCGCCCCCACCCGCACCGCCCTGCGCCGCACCGCCGGCGTCCTGCTCCTGCTCGCGCTGGCCTCCGGCTGCGGCATCCGGCCGACCGCCGTACCGGTCGACGCCGGCGCGCCCGCCAGCCGGACGGCCTGCCCGAGCGCCCCGCACATACCGACCGCGCTGGCCACCCCGACCCCGCCCGCCCCGGCCGTCACCCCGTCCCGCGGCGCGGCCAAGGCGAGCGCGAGCCCCTCGCCCACCCCGGTGGCGCCGGGCTCGCCACCGCCCGACAACGTGTTCGGCGCGGTGCCCACGGCGGCGCCCTGCCGGTAGGGCCCGTCCTCGGGCGAGGGCGCCCCCCATCGACTCCGTCGATCCGTGTATCGACCCCGTGTGACGGGAAACGGGGGCGCGCCCCGGAATGTTCACGCCCGGCGTGGAACCGCCGCGCCACCGGCCCACGTCCTTCCCCCCGTGCAGCGAGATGGCACCAGGACACGCGACGAGCGTTCCGGCGCACGGACCGAGAACAGGCCGGCGGCGGGCGTCCACCGTCCCCTCCGGCACGCCGGACTGGCGGGCCTGGCCCTCCACCTGACGCTGGTGCTCTGGCTGGTGCTCAGACCCCTGCCGGTGGCCTGGGTGTACGACGCCAACCTGACGCCGCTGGCCTCGCTCCGCTCCTCCACCCCGTGGCAGGTGGTCGGCGAGTTCCTGCTGCTCGCCCCGCTCGGCGTCCTGCTGCCGCTGGCCGGCGGCCGGGTCCGGGCCCCCTGGCTGCCGTCCTTCCTGCGCACCACCGGTGTGTCCGCCCTGCTGGCGACCGGCCTGGAGTTCCTCTCCTCCTGGACGCCCGGGCACGTGCTCAACGTGGACCACATACTGTTCGCCGTGCTCGGCGTGATGATCGCCCACCTCGCCCTCGTCCCCGGCCTGCGCCGCCTGCTGCGGGAGCACCGGACCGCGGCCCGGGCCCGGCGGGCCGCCGCCCTGGCCGCCCCGCCGGTGGCCGCCGCCGTCACCCCGAAGGTGACCATGGCACCCGCGGCCCGTCCGCGCGCCTACGCGGGCCCCACCCCGCCGGCCGGCTAGGCGCGCACCACCCGGCCGCCGACCTCGACCAGCCCGCCCGGCCGCGGACCGGCCAGCAGCTGCGAACCCCGGCCCTGGGTGACGGTCAGCGCCCGCCCGAGCCGGCCGGCCAGCAGCAGGGCCGCCGCGCCGGTCGCCTCGTCCTCGTCGATCCCGTCACCCCGGCCCGGGAAGGCCCGCGCCCGGACCGTACCGGCCACCTCGTCCTGCCAGGCCCAGGCGTACACCCACTCCCCCGGCGGCGGCACCTCCAGCGCCTCCACCTCGGCAGCCGAGCCGTACTGCCGCAGGGTCCGCCCGGGGGCCCACTCCGGCCGGGCCTCGATCCGGGTCAGCCCGCCCTCGCGCCGCACCGGCACCTCCCCGGCGGCGGTCACCAGCCGGTCCACCCCGAGCAGCCAGGCGGCGCCCACGCACGGGTGGCCGGCGAAGGGCAGTCGCACGCTCGGGGTGTAGATGTCGATCTCCCCGCGCTCCGCGTCGTCGACGAACACCGTCTCGCTGAAACCGAGTTCACCGGCGAAGGCCTGCCGCGCCGCCCGCCCCGGCACGGCGGCGCCGTCCCGCACCACGCCGAGCGCGTTGCCGTGCCGCCCGTCCGGCCCGCAAAAGACCCGCAGCACCTCATAAACAGTCATTTCCCACCTCGTCAATTACCGCTCCGGCGCAGCTGCGACCCGGCGCAACGACACCGTGATGAAAAGGCGACGACGAATGTCGGCCCCCTCCAGTACTGTGCGCTGTCGTCCCCGGACGGTTCCCGTCGTCATTCTCCTCCCACAGGAAATCCCCTTGAACAATCTCGACTTCACCAACGAACCCGGTTTCTCCTGGTACGTCGTCCTGCTGGCGCTCAGCGGCGCCATCATGCTGGTCCTCGGCGTGCTGCCGCTGCGCGGGCTCAAGGTCGGCATGCGGATCCTCAACATCGTGATTGGCCTCGGGTTCGCGGGCTACGCCTACTACCTGGCGTTCGTCTTCGAGGGCGGCACCTACCGGATCTTCTTCCAGGCGCTGATCCTGCCGATCGCGATGATCGTCGCCACGGTGAAGGCGGTCGTCGAGCGCAGCAACGCCAAGAACGCGCCGCCCCAGCCGGTCACGCCGTACACCCCGCACGCGCCGTACAACCCGAACGCCCCGCACGACCCCAACGCCGCCGCCCAGCAGGCCGCGTTCAACCCGAACGCCCCGTACGCCCAGCCGGCCGGGCAGCCGGGCCAGCCGGTGCCGCCGCAGGGCGCCGTGCCGCCCCAGCCGGGCGCGCCGGCGCAGCCCGTGGCGGACAACCCGTACGCCCAGCCGCAGCCGCCACAGCAGCCGGCCGGCTGAGCCCCGGAACGCCGGAAGGCCCGTCCGGCCCCGCCTTCGAGCGGGGACGGACGGGCCTTGTGCTGTCCGGGGTCAGTTCCCGGCGCCCTGGGCGCGCTGGCGGCGGCGGGCGACGACCAGGGTCCCGATGCCGAGGGCGATCGCGGTCGCGCCGGTGATCGCCATCGGGGCGGACGAGGACCCGCCTCCGGTGGAGGCCAGCCGGGTGGCCTCCACGGCCGCCGGGGCCGGGGCGGCGGCCGCCGCCACCTGCACGGGCTCGACCGCGGGGCTCGGGGCGCCGGTGGTGACCTGCGCGGCCGGGACGGCGGCGGCCGTGGTCGGGGCGCTGGTGGCCGGGGTGGTGCCCGTCGGGGTGGGAGCCGGGGTGCCGGTGGGGCCCGCGGCGGGCAGAATCGCGAAGTCCACCGCGGGGCTGGAGGTCCCCCGCTCGGTCCCGCCCGGACCGGCCAAGCTGTAGCCGTTGGCGAACACCGACTCGGCGCCCACCGGTGCGTCCTTGGTCCAGGCCAGCCGCAGGTTGACCGTACGGGTCTCGCCGGCGGGCAGCGGGATGACGTCCGCGTCCTTGTTGCCCGTGCGCAGCTCCACGCCCAGCTGAGGGCTGGGGATGTCTCCCAGCGGCGCCGGGGTGGCGGCAAGCCACTGGCCCTGCTGGGTCTGGAACTCCAGCTTGACGACGTCGGCGGGGAGCGGGTGCTCGCCTTGGAACACGATCGCCGGGACGATGCGGAGGTCCTTGCCGGTGTGGTTGCTGTAGACCGCCTTGAAGGGCTTCGCCGCCCCGCCGGCCGTGAAGGAGGCGGGCACGTCCTCGACCTTGACGTCCGGGAGCCCGACCGGGGGCGGGGTGGTCGGGCCACCCACCGGAACGACGGTGAAGCGCGGAGTGCTGCCCCAGACCATGGCGCCGCGCTGCTCGGGCGGCAGAGTCGGGTCCGAGACCACCGCGCTCAGACCGCTCCCGGCCTCGCCGCCCGAGATATCCGCGGAGAAGGTCAGCCGCAACTGGTAGGTGACCGATCCACCCGCCGGCAGATGCAGTTCGGTGGCAAAGGGGTCGAGCTCCCACCAGGCTCCGGTGTTCCAGCCCGGACGAAGCTTGGCGTCCTGCCACTGGGTGCTGCCGGGCTTCTGGACCTGCAGCTTGAGCTGCTCCTCCTTGAGGTTGGAACTGTTGACGACGAAGTCGGTCGTCACGTCCACCTGGTGGTCGGCGGTGTTCTTGAGGGTCGAGGTGAGCTCGACCGAGGTGCCGGCCGTGACCGTCTTCGGCATACCGCTCGTAGTGATCGTGACGAGCGAGCCCTGGCCCTGCGGCGCAGGAGCCGTCGGACCGGCCGTCGGGGCCGCCAGTGCCGCCGGGGCCGAGGTCAGGGCGGCGCCGGAGGCCAGCGCGGCAGCGGCGGCCACGGCGAGGATTCTGCGGGACTGATTGCGCAAGGGGACCTCACGGGAGAATTCGGGCGCAGCCCGAGAGAAGTGCGAAATCGCAGGCGTGAGGGGCCTCTTGAGGCCGTGACGGCGCCGCCGGATTTCCCCCCACCATCAGCGACCGCGGAATCATATCCCTCCGCCCCGACACCTTCGCGAACGGGTTTTCCGTACCCGCACCTCCGGGTCATCCCTGAGGCCGACCCCGATCCGCGTCTCCGTCTTCCCGGTGACCTACCGGGGTCGAGGATCGCCTGGTGGGTGGAGGTTTCCGGGCCGGCGGCGGCGGAGTATGGAGGTACGCCCGCCGGACCACCCGGCACCGGCAGCCAGCCAGCCAAGGAGTTCCCATGAGCGCCCGCCTCGCCCGCCCCCGCCACAACCGCGTCATCGCCGGCGTCTGCGCCGGGATCGCCGAGCGCTTCGGCCTCACCCCGTGGACCGTCCGACTGATCTTCCTGCTGTCGTGCCTGCTGCCCGGCCCGCAGTTCCTGATCTACCTCGCGCTCTGGGTGCTGCTCCCCCAGGAGCCGTGAGGCCGTACCGGCGGGCACGACGACGGGCCGCCCACCTCCGGAGGAGTTCCGGGGGCGGGCGGCCCGTCGTCGTACGGGTGGTCGGATCAGCCGCCCAGGCCTCCCAGCGCGCCGGCAACCCCGCCGATCGGGGTCTTGTCCAGGCCGGGGACGTTCGGCAGGCCGCCGACGCGCTGCTGGGTGAGGCCGGCGACCGGGGCGGCGGGCGCGGCCTCGGCGGCCGGAGCGGCGGCGGGCTGGCCGGCGCTCGGGGTCAGGGTGCCGAGGGTGCCGGCGACCTTGTCGCCGCCGGGCAGCTTGGCCGCGGTGTCGGTGACCGCACCGGTCACCGCGGGGTTCGTCACCGCGCCGGTGGGCAGCCCGAGGCCGCCGGCCGCCTGGCCGGCCGCCGCGGAGGCGGTGCCGGCGCCGACCGCCGCGATGGCGATGCCGAGCGCCGCGGTGCCGGCGGCCTTGAGAGCCTGCTTCATGGTTCGTCCCCTTGGGTCCTCGTCGGTGGCCGACATCGCACGGGGCGGCGGACGGGCGAGTGCCGCCACGGCCTGTCAGCATTGACTGGCACACCGTAGTGACAGGGTCGCGCGAGAACCAAAGGGCGTTCACTCACCCGAGTGAGTAGTCGGATGAACGCCAACTTCCGTACCCGGAAGCCGCGTTCATCCGACCGCAGGGGCGGGTCGTCGGCTCAGCTGCCGGCGGTGCCCGCGCTGAACAGCCACTCCGCCTTGAGCTCGGCGTAGCCCGGCTTGATCACGTCGTTGATCATCGCCAGCCGCTCGTCGAAGGGCAGGAACGCGGACTTCATCGCGTTCAGCGTGAACCACTCCATGTCGCCCAGGGTGTAGCCGAAGGCCTCCACCAGGTGGCCGAACTCCTGGCTCATGCTGGTACCGCTCATCAGCCGGTTGTCGGTGTTCACGGTGACCCGGAACTTCAGCCGGCTGAGCAGCCCGATCGGGTGCTCGGCGTACGAAGCGGCGGCCGCCGTCTGGAGGTTGGAGGTCGGGCACATCTCCAGCGGGACGCGCTTGTCGCGCACGTACGCGGCCAGCCGGCCCAGCTCGACGCTGCCGTCCTCGTTCAGGGTGATGTCGTCGACGATCCGCACGCCGTGGCCGAGCCGGTCGGCGCCGCAGCACTGCAGGGCCTCCCAGATCGACGGCAGGCCGAAGGCCTCGCCCGCGTGGATGGTGAAGTGGTTGTTCTCGCCCTTGAGGTAGTCGAAGGCGGCCTGGTGGCGGGTGGGGGGGTAGCCCGCCTCCGCGCCCGCGATGTCGAAGCCGACGACGCCCGAGTCCCGGTGGCGGTTGGCCAGTTCGGCGATCTCCTGCGAGCGGGCGGCGTGCCGCATCGCGGTGATCAGGGTGCCGATGCGGATCCGGTGGCCGGCCGCGCGGGCGTTGGCCTCGCCCAGGCGGAAGCCCTCCTGGACGGCCTCGACGACCTCGTCCAGACTCAGGCCGCCCTCCAGGTGCTGCTCGGGGGCGTAGCGGACCTCGGCGTACACGACGCCGTCGGCGGCCAGGTCCTCGGCGCAGTCGGCGGCGACCTTGATCAGGGCCTCGCGGGTCTGCATGACGGCGCAGGTGTGCGCGAAGGTCTCCAGGTAGCGGACCAGCGAGCCGGAGTCGGCGGCCTCGCGGAACCACTCGCCGAGCTCCTTGGCGTCGGTGGTGGGGAGCCCCTCGTAGCCGGTCGCGGCGGCGAGCTCGACGACGGTCTCCGGGCGCAGCCCGCCGTCGAGGTGGTCGTGCAGCAGGACCTTCGGCGCGCGGCGGATCTGGTCGGGGGTCGGAATGCGCGGGCCGGTGCCCGCGATGGTGACGGGGATCTGCTTCTCCATTGCGGAAATATAGCCCCTACGCGCGTAGACCCACCACCGGGAACACCACCGGATGGTCCAAAGCAGGACCGGAATTCCACCGCCCGGTCCATAGGATCCGCCAAACAGGGCGCGGCGCGCCGATCACCTCAGTCGTGGTGCAGCAGCCGCCCCCGCCGGGACAGCACGAAGTCCCGGAACGCCGCCACCGGCGGCGTCAGCGGCCGCCCCGCGGCCCAGGCCAGGCCGATCGCCCGCCGGGTCCGCGGCGCGGTCACCTCCAGCTCCACGACCCCGGGCCGCGGCACCAGCGCCGGCGGCAGCAGCGCCACCCCCAGCCCGGCCGCCACCAGCCCCCGCAGGGTCTCGGCCTCCTCCCCCTCGAAGGCCAGCCGGGGCACGAAGCCGGCCTGCGCGCAGAAGCCGTCCGTGATCATGCGCAGCCCGTACCCCTGCTCCAGCCCGACGAACGGCTCCTCGGCCACCTCCGCCAGCCGGATCCGCCGCCGCCCCGCCAGCCGGTGGTCCGCCGGGACGGCCAGGTGCAGCCGCTGCTCGTCCAGCGGGCGGGCCGTGAAGGCCGGGTCGTCCGGCAGCGGCGCGACCAGGCACAGGTCCAACTCGCCCGCCCGCAACCGCTCCAGCATCGCCGTGCCGTAGTCCTGCACCAGCTGGAACCGCACCTGCGGGTGCGCCGCCCGGAAGCCCCGCAGCAGCGCCGGGACGGCGTCCGGGCCCATCGTGTGCAGGAAGCCGAAGGCCACCCGCCCCACCGCCGGGTCCGCCTCCGCCCGGGCCGCCTCCGCGCCGCGCTCCAGCTCCGCCAGCGCCCGCTCCACCGAGGCCAGCAGCAGCCGGCCCGCCCTGGTCAGCCGGACCGTCCGGCCCTGCCGGGCCAGCAGGCCCACCCCCAGCTCCGCCTCCAGCCGGGACACCGCGCGCGACAGCGTCGGCTGCGGCACCCCGAGCAGCGCGGCCGCCTGGGTCACGTGCTCCAGCCGGGCCACCGCGGCGAACCGCGCCAACCTGGGCGCCAGCAGCACGGCCGGCTCCTCCGGCCCCAACTCGGCCGCCCGGTAGGGCTGCTCCGTTCCGTCCGACCCGTCCGCCACGGCCATCCCCGTCCCACCTCGACTCATACACCGGCGCATCGATCATCCACTCTTCATGCATTGGACGCATCAGCCGCGCCAGGCCTAGCGTCGGAGCCATGCAGCCCTCCGATACCAGGGCATCCGCGGCCACCCCGGATGCCTCCACCGAGCACACCCTCGACCGGGACGACCGCCACCGCCCGGGCGGGCGCGGCTTCCGCCGCGCCAACCTCGCCCTGTTCGCCGCCGGTGTCGCGACCTTCGTCCTGCTCTACTCCACCCAGGGCCTGCTGCCGGTCCTCTCGGCCGACCTCGACCTCACCCCCGGCCAGGCCAGCTGGACGGCCTCCGCCGCCACCCTCGGCCTCGCCCTCGGGCTGCTCCCGGCCAGTGCGCTGGCCGACCGGTACGGCCGCACCGCGGTGATGACGGCCTCCGTCCTCGCGGCCTGCGCCCTCGCCGTCGCCCTGCCCTTCGCGCCCGACCTCACCACCCTGGTCGTGCTGCGCGTCCTCCAGGGCGCCGCCCTCGCCGGGCTCCCCGCCACCGCCATGGCCTACCTCGCCGAGGAGGTCCACCCCAGCGCGCTGGCCTCCGCGATGGGCCTGTACGTGGCCGGCAACAGCATCGGCGGCATGGGCGGCCGGCTGATCTCCGGCTGGACCGCCGCCGCCCTCGGCTGGCGCTGGGGCCTCGCCGCCTCCGCCGCCCTCGCCCTGCTCGCCGCGCTCGCCTTCCGGCTGCTGATCCCCGCCGCCCGGCACTTCACCCCGGCCCCGGTGGACCCGCGCGCTCTCGCCCGCACCGTCGGCCGACACCTGCGCAACCCGCTGCTGGTACGGCTGTACGCGCTCGGCATGCTGTTCATGGCGGTGTTCGGCGCGGTCTACAACACCGTCGGCTACCGGCTGATCGCCGCGCCCTTCCACCTGCCCGAGTCGATCGCCGCCTCGATCTTCGTCGTCTACCTGGTCGGCACCGGCACCTCCGCCGCAGTCGGCCGCCTCTCCGCCCGGCTCGGCCGGCGCGGCACCCTCTACGTCGCCGTCGGCGTGACCGCCGCCGGGCTGCTGCTCTCGCTCGCCGACTCCCTGGTCTGCGCCTTGCTCGGCCTGGTGCTGATCACCGCCGGCTTCTTCGCCGGCCACACCACCGCCTCCGCCGCCGTCGGCCGCACCGCCACCGAGGGCCGCGCCCAGGCCTCCGCCCTCTACCTGATCGCCTACTACCTCGGCAACAGCCTCGGCGGCACCCTCGGCGCCGACGCCTACCACTCCACCGGCTGGCCCGGCGCCGCCACCGTCGGCCTCACCGCCATGACCCTCGCCGCCGCCACCACCCTCCACGCCACCCACCAGGCCCGTACCACGAGGCGAGCGGTCGCGGACGCTTGACAGCGGGCGCGGATACACTCCGGAGTATGAGCGTCGATCCTGCAGTGTTCGCCCGGCTGCTCGAGATCGCGGATCAGCTGCCGAAGGTGCCGGGGATAGGGAAGGTCGAGATCGCCGAGGGCGAGATCGTCATGATGACGTCACCGGTCATGCGACACGAACTCGCTGTACTGCACATCGCCAGGCAGCTCAATGCGCAGTTGTCGACGACCCACCCGAGCCATATCGCGTACCACGGTGCGGACCTAGTGGACCCTCGACACCAGCGTGCTGCGGACGTACGCCTGACACCCCGCCCGGCAGGCCCGTAAGTTTCCTCTCGTCAGTTCGTACGAACAGCAGAGGAATTCACCATGGCCACCTTCGTCCTCGTCCCCGGCGTCCTGCACGGCGGCTGGTGGTACCGGCCGTTGACCGGGCGGCTGCGGGCGGCCGGGCACGAGGTGTACCCGGTGACGCTGAGCGGGGTGAGCGAGCGCGGGCACCTGAACAACGGGGCGATCAACCTGGACACCCACGTCCAGGACGTGCTGGGCCTGCTGGAGGCGGAGCAGGTCACCGACGCCGTGCTGGTCGGGCACAGCTACGGCGGCATGGTGATCTCGGCGGTCGCCGACCGGGTGCCGGAGCGGGTGGCCGCGCTGGTGCACGCCGACGCCTTCGTCCCGCGCGACGGCGAGTCGGCCCACGCGATCGTCGACGACCTCTGGAAGCAGCGGTACCTGGCCGGCGCCGCCGCCGGGAACGGGCACACCATGGTGGGGCTCCACCCGGCCCTCGACCCGCGCGCGACCGTCCACCCGATGGGGACCCTGCTCCAGCCGGTGCGCCTCACCGGGGCGGTGGACGGGATCGCCCGCCGCGTCTACATCCACGCCGAGCGCTTCGAGGGCACCCCGTTCCTGGAGACCTACGGCCGGCTCCGCGACGACCCGGCGTGGACGGTGCACGCCCTCCCGGTCGGCCACGACCTGGTGCAGGAGGCCCCCGAGGAGTTCCTCGGGATCCTGCTCGCCGCGGCGGAGTAGCCGGCCGGGGCGCGGCGCGGTCGCACCGCGCCCCGGCCGGGGGCGGACCGCTACGCGATGCGGTCGAGGACGATCGGGTTCGGGGTGAACGCGGTGCCCGCCGGGGAGACCCCGATGCCGCCGGCCAGCGCCTCGATGGCGTACTCGTAGCGCTCCGGGGTGTCGGTGTGCAGGGTCAGCAGCGGCTGGCCGGCCACCACGGTGTCACCGGGCTTGGCGTGCATCTCGACGCCGGCGCCGGCCTGCACCGGGTCCTCCTTGCGGGCGCGGCCGGCGCCCAGGCGCCAGGCGCAGACACCGATCGCGTAGGCGTCCAGCTCGGTGAGCACGCCGGAGGCGGGCGCCGGGATGACGTGCTGCTCGCGGGCGACCGGGAGCGGGGCGTCGACGTCGCCGCCCTGGGCGGCGATCATGCGGCGCCAGTGGTCCATCGCGGAGCCGTCCCGCAGCGCGTCGGCCGGGTCCTTGCCGTGCACGCCGGCGGCGGCGAGCATCTCGCGGGCCAGGGCGAGGGTCAGCTCGACGACGTCGGCGGGACCGCCGCCGGCCAGCACCTCGATCGACTCGCGGACCTCCAGCGCGTTGCCCGCGGTGAGGCCGAGCGGGGTGGACATGTCGGTGAGCAGAGCGACGGTGTTGACCCCGGCGGTGGTGCCCAGGCCGACCATGGTGCGGGCGAGCTCGCGGGCGTCGTCCAGGTTCTTCATGAAGGCGCCGGAGCCGACCTTGACGTCCAGCACGAGCGCGCCGGTGCCCTCGGCGATCTTCTTCGACATGATCGAGGAGGCGATCAGCGGGATGGCCTCGACGGTGCCGGTGACGTCGCGCAGCGCGTACAACTTCTTGTCGGCGGGCGCGAGGCCGTCGCCGGCCGCGCAGATGACCGCACCGGCGTCGCGCAGCACGTCCATCATCTCGTCGTTGGAGAGCAGGGCGCGCCAGCCGGGGATGGACTCCAGCTTGTCCAGGGTGCCGCCGGTGTGGCCGAGGCCGCGGCCGGACAGCTGCGGGACGGCGGCACCGCAGGCGGCGACCAGCGGGGCGAGCGGGAGGGTGATCTTGTCGCCGACGCCGCCGGTGGAGTGCTTGTCGCTGGTGGGCAGCGGCAGCGAGGAGAAGTCCATCCGGACGCCGGAGCGGATCATGGCCTCGGTCCAGCGGCTGATCTCGTGCGGCTTCATGCCGTTCAGCAGGATCGCCATGGCCAGCGCGGACATCTGCTCGTCGGCGACCTCGCCACGGGTGTAGGCGTCGATGACCCAGTCGATCTGAGCGTCGCTCAGCTCTCCGCGGTCGCGCTTGGTCCTGATGACGGAGATGGCGTCCATGCGTGCTCCAAGAGGGGTTTCAGATGCGTCGTGCACATGCGTCGTGCACATACGTCGAGAAGATGCGTGGAAAGCGAAGAGTGCCGCGAGATGACCGGGTTCCGGCCCACTCGCGACACTCTACGCGCGTAACAATTGCCGAGGCTAGAGCCGCTCCGGACCGAACGCGTCGGGCAGGACCTCGCTCATCGGCTTCACGCCGGAGGCCAGGTCGACCAGCAGTTCCGGCCCGCCGTGCTCGTACAGCAGCTGGCGGCAGCGCCCGCACGGCATCAGCAGTTCGCCCGCGCCGTCGACGCAGGTGAAGGCGACCAGCCGGCCGCCGCCGGAGGCGTGCAGCGCGGACACCAGCCCGCACTCGGCGCACAGCGCGAGCCCGTACGAGGCGTTCTCCACGTTGCAGCCGCTGACCAGCCGACCGTCGTCGACCAGCGCCGCCGCGCCGACCGGGAACTTGCTGTACGGGGCGTACGCGTGGCCCATGGCCTCGCGCGCCGCCTCGCGCAGCCGCTCCCAGTCGACCGCGGGGGCCGTCACTTGCCCTGGCCCTTGCGGTAGACCTGACCGTCGGCCTTGGGCATCCGCAGACGCTGCGAGGCCAGCGAGAGCACCACCAGGGTGATCAGGTACGGCGTGGCGACGATCAGCGGACGCTGCACCTCGTCGGTCAGCGCGTACCAGGCGCCCAGGCCGCCGGCCACCACGAAGGAGACCACGGTCGCGGTGAACTTGCGGCGGTACAGCTGCCACAGGGCGAACAGCGCCATCGCGATCGCGACGACCAGGATCAGCACGTGCACCGACTCCGGGTCGCGCAGCTGGAGGCTGTCGGTGAAGCCGAACAGGCCGGCGCCGATGGCGAGACCGCCGGGCATCCAGTTGCCGAAGATCATCGCCGCGAGGCCGATGAAGCCGCGGCCCAGGGTCTGGCCGTCCTTGTAGAAGTGCGCGGCGACCAGCGAGAGGTACGCGCCGCCGAGGCCCGCGAAGGCGCCCGAGGCGATGACCGCCAGGTACTTGTACTTGTAGACGTTGACGCCCAGCGACTCGGCGGCGGTCGGGTTCTCACCGCAGGAGCGCAGCCGCAGGCCGAACACCGTGCGCCAGAGCAGGAAGTAGCTGGCCACGATCAGCACGGCCGCCAGCACCACGACCACCGAGAGGTTGGTGACCAGGCCGCCGAGCACGCCGGCAACGTCGGAGACCAGGAACCAGTGGTGGTTCTCGATGCTCTTCAAGCCGGAGGACAGCCCCGGGACGGTGATGTACGGCAGCGGGTCCGCCGGCGGGGACTGGTTCGCCCCGGCACCGGCCGAGATGTAGTCCTTGTAGTAGATCCGGTTGACGTACGCGCAGATGCCGGGGATCAGCAGGTTGATGCCGACGCCGGAGACGATGTGGTCGACGCCGAAGGTGACCGTGATGACCGCGTGCAGCAGACCGCCGAGCGCACCGCCGAGCATGCCGGCCAGCAGACCGACCCACGGGTTGACCAGGTAGCCCGCCCAGGCACCGCAGAAGGTGCCGGCGACCATCATGCCTTCGAGGCCGATGTTGACCACACCGGCCCGCTCGGACCAGAGACCGCCCAGACCGGCCATGCCGATCGGCACGGCGGAGCCGAGCGCCGCGGCGACCTGACCGGAGGAGGTCAGCGAGTGGTTGCCGGTGGCCATGCCCACGGCGGCGAACAGGACCAGGGCGCCCGCGATCAGCAGGAGCACCACGGGCCAGGACAGCTTGCGCTTCTTCGCGGGCGCGCCCGGCGCCTTCGGACGAGCGGCAGTCGCCGTGCTCACGCGGACACCTCCTTCTTCTCAGTGGCCGCGAGCTGGGCGGCGAGCTGGGCGCCGACCTTCTGCTGCTGGCGCTTCAAGCCGTAGCGGCGCACCAGCTCGTACGCGACGACGACGCAGATGACGATGGTGCCCTTCATGACGTCGACGATCTCGAACGGGAACCCGCCCTTGAGCGGCAGCTGCGAGCCGGTGGCGTCCAGGAAGGCGAAGAGCAGGGCCGCGAAGGCGATGCCGATCGGGCTGTTCCGGCCGAGCAGGGCGATCGAGATGCCCAGGAAGCCGAGGCCGGGCTGGAAGCTCTGGCCGTAGTAGTACGAGTTCTGCAGGAGTTCGGGCAGGCCGATCAGACCGGCGATGGCGCCCGAGACCACCATCGAGATGACCACCATGCGCTTGACGTTCACGCCGGACGCGGTCGCGGCGGACTCCGAGCGGCCGGTGGCGCGCAGGTCGAAGCCGAAACGGGTGCGGCTCAGGGTGAACTGGAAGACCACACCGACCAGGGCGGCGATGAGGATGAAGCCCCAGAGGTCCCCGCCGGCGGTGGGGATGGTGAAGAAGTGGCTGGACTGCGAGACCGGGTCGGTCTGGATCGAGTTGCTGGTGCCGCTGACCTTCGGGGCGAAGATGCCGGGCACGAGCAGCAGACCGACGATCGCGAGCGAGATCGAGTTCAGCATGATGGTCGAGATGACCTCGCTGACGCCGCGGTAGACCTTGAGCAGACCGGCGATGCTCGCGTACAGGCCGCCGACCAGCATGGCGGTGACCAGCAGCAGCGGGATCTGGATGAACGACGGCAGGTCGACCTGGGCGCCGACGAAGGCCGCGAACAGCGCGGCGACCTTGTACTGGCCCTCGACGCCGATGTTGAACAGGTTCATCCGGAACCCGAACGCGGCGGCCGCGGCGGCCAGGTAGTAGGTGGTGGTCCGGTTGAGGATGCTCACCTGGCCGTCCGACTTGGTGGCGTACGTGATCATCACGTTCCACGCGTCGAACGGGTTCTTGCCCGAGGTCGCCAGCAGCACGGAACAGATCGCGACGGAGAGCACGACCGCGAGCACCGGCGCCGCCAGTGCGAGCACGATCCGCTCACCGCTGATCCGCTGCGCCAGGCTGCGCTTGGCGGCGGGGTTGGGACTGGTCATGGGTTACTCCCCCGCCTGCGGGTCGTCGGCGGTGTCGGTGTGCGGGTGCTCGACCGCGGCCTCGGTGCCCTCGGCGGCGACGGCCTGCGCCTCGGCGACGGCCTCCGGCTCGGACTCGATGTGGCCGGCGGCGGCACCGGTCATCGCGGTGCCGAGGTCCTCGGCGGTGACGGTGGCCGGGTCGGCGTCGGCGACCAGGCGGCCGCGGTAGATGACCCGGATGGTGTCGGAGAGGCCGATCAGCTCGTCCAGGTCCGCCGAGATCAGCAGGACGGCCAGGCCCTCCCGCTGGGCGACCCGGATGTGCTCCCAGATCTGCGCCTGCGCACCGACGTCCACACCGCGGGTGGGGTGGGCGGCGATCAGCAGCTTCGGCTGGTGGCTCATCTCACGGCCGATGATCAGCTTCTGCTGGTTGCCGCCGGAGAGCGAGGCCGCGGTGACCTCGATGCCGGGGGTACGGACGTCGTACTCCTGGACGATCCGCGCGGTGTCCTCGCGGGCGGCGGCCGGCTTGAGCAGCACACCGCTGGAGTTGGGCGCCTCGGTGACGTGGCCGAGGATCCGGTTCTCCCAGAGCGGGGCCTCCAGCAGCAGGCCGTGCTTGTGGCGGTCCTCGGGGATGTAGCCGATGCCGGCCTCGCGGCGGGCCCGGGTCTGGGTGCCGGAGAGGTCCTTGCCGTCCAGGGTGACGGTGCCGCCGTCCAGCGGCAGCATGCCCATGATGGCCTCGACCAGTTCGGCCTGGCCGTTGCCCTCGACACCCGCGATGCCGAGGATCTCGCCCTTGTGGATGCGCAGCGAGATGTCGTCCAGGACGACGCGCTCGATGCCCTCGGCGTCGGTCTTGGCGATCCTCAGGTCCTCGACCTTGAGCATCTCGGTGGTGGTGACGGTCGACTCGCGGCTCTCCGGGGAGGGCAGCTCGGCGCCGACCATCAGCTCGGCCAGCTGGCGGGCGGTCACGGCCTTCGGGTCGGCGTCGCCGACCGTGGTGCCGCGCCGGATGACGCTGATCGCGTCGGCGACCGCGAGCACCTCGTGCAGCTTGTGCGAGATGAAGATGACGGTGACGCCCTCGGCCTTGAGCTCGCGCAGGTTGTCGAACAGCGCGTCGACCTCCTGCGGGACGAGTACGGCCGTGGGCTCGTCGAGGATCAGGATCTTGGCGCCGCGGTACAGCACCTTGAGGATCTCGACGCGCTGGCGGTCGGCGACGCCGAGGTCCTCGACCAGGGCGTCCGGGCGCACGCCCAGGCCGTACTGGTCGGAGATCTCCTTGATCTTCGCCTTCGCCTTGGCACCGATGCCGTGGAGCTTCTCGCCGCCGAGGACGACGTTCTCCAGCACGGTGAGGTTGTCGGCCAGCATGAAGTGCTGATGCACCATGCCGATGCCGCGCGCGATGGCGTCACCGGGGGTGTTGAACTCGCACAGCTCGCCGTTGATCGCGATGGTGCCCTCGTCCGGCTTCTGCATGCCGTAGAGGATCTTCATCAGCGTCGACTTGCCGGCGCCGTTCTCGCCCATGAGGGCGTGCACCGTGCCGGTGCGGACGGTGAGGTTGATGTCGTGGTTGGCCACGACACCGGGGAAGCGCTTGGTGATGCCGCGCAGTTCGACGGCCGGGGTCGCCGTCCCCGCGCTGGGGGTTCCGTCCTTGCGCAGGGGGACGGGGTCTGATGCGGTGATGGCGGTCTCCTGGTGGTCTGGAGGCGCGTCGTTGCGCTCGGAGGGCCAAGGGGGGACAGGGGGAAACGTGGAGACGGAACGGGGCCCGGGGGTGCGCGTCGAGCGCACCCTGCCGGGCCCCTCCCGTTGATCGAGTCGATCGTCACGCCGCCGGGCAGGCGGCAGCGTCAGGTCGCGTCCCGGGACGCGCCGGCCTCAGGAGGTCGGCGCGGTCGGGATGGTGGTCGCGCCGCTGGTGATGGCGTCGCTGGCGGCCTTGAGCTTGTCCTGGATGTCGTCGATCTTGCCGCCGGTGGTGGCGAGCGAGACACCGTTGGCCTTGAGGTCGAAGAGCTTGATGCCGGTGAACGGCGTGCCCTTCTTGACCGAGTCGATGTACGCGAACACCGCGTTGTCGACGTTCTTGACCATCGAGGTCAGGATGCTGTTCTTGAACTTCGCCAGGGCCGGCTGGTTGGCCTGGTCGGAGTCGACGCCGATGGCCCACTTGCCCGCGTTGGCGACGGCCTCGATGGAGCCGTTGCCGGAGGAGCCGGCGGCGGCGTAGATGACGTCCGCGCCCTTGTCGAGCTGGCCCTGCGCGGCCTCCTTGCCCTTGTCGGGCGAGTTGAAGCCGGTGAAGTCCGGGGGGGTGGTCAGGTAGGTGGTCTCGACCTGGATGCTCGGGTCGACGGACTTGGCACCCGCCTTGTAACCGGCCTCGAACTTCTTGATCAGCTCGGACTGCACACCGCCGATGAAGCCGATGTGGTGGGCCTTCGACTTGCTCGCGGCGGCGACGCCGGCGAGGTACGAACCCTCCTGCTCGGCGAAGAGCAGCGAGGTGACGTTGGACGGCTGGTCCTTGTCGTTCGAGTCGATGATCGCGAACTTGACGTTCGGGTTGTCCTTGGCGACCTTGTTGACCGCCGGCTGGTAGACGAAGCCGACCGCGATGATGGTCTTGTAGCCGGCGTCGACCAGGTTCTTGAGGCGGGTCTCCTTGTCGGCCTCGGCCTCGCCCGACTTGGCCTCGGCCTCGGTCACGGAGACGCCCAGGTCGGCCTTGGCCTTGTCGAGACCGCGCGCGGCGGAGTCGTTGAAGGACTGGTCACCGCGGCCGCCGATGTCGTAGGCCATGCCGACCTTGAGAGCGTCGGAAGACCCGGCGGAGGCGTTGGTGTCATTGCTCTTTGCGCCGCAAGCGGCGAGCGAGGCCATGCCCAGGGAACCCGAGAGCACAACCGCGGCGAGCTTCATTGAACGGCGCAAGGGAGTTTCTCCTTCTCACACGCACCCGATTAGCGTGGTCGGACGCCACCGTAACGCGCGTAGAACACGGTTGGGTTACGGGCTGCCGGAGCATTCGGGTTGTTATCAAACCGTGGTCTGACGGCCGTCCCCGAGCCCTTTTCCCGTGCGCGGACGGTGAATCCGAGACTTGGTCCGGCCCAGTCTACGGAACGGTTTCGAAACCCCGAATCTCGACAACGTGCTCACGCGTCGCCCACAAACCCCCTCGAAACGGTCAGATCCGGTCATCCTCCAGGGCCAGCGCCGAGAACAGCTCCACGCCCACGCCGATCGCCCGCTCGTCCACGTCGAACCGGCCCTGGTGCAGGTCACGGACGGTGGTGTCGCCGGGGGCCCGGACGCCCAGCCGGGCCAGCGCGCCCGGGGCGTGCTCCAGGTACCAGGAGAAGTCCTCTCCGCCCAGGCTCTGTTCGGTGCCCTCCACCACCTCGGCGCCGTCCCCGCCGAACCGGGCGGTCATCGCCTCCTCCAGCCGCGCGACCGAGACCGCCTCGTTGACCACCGGCGGCACCCCGCGGTGGTAGTCCAGGGTCCACTTGGCCCGGTAGGTCTCGGCGAGCTTGGCGATCAGCTCGTGCAGCAGGTCCGGCGCCTCGCGCCAGCCGTCCAGCTCCAGGCAGCGGACGGTGCCCTCCAGTTCGGCGTGCTGCGGGATGACGTTGGGCGCGGAGCCGGAGGCGATCCGGCCCCAGACCAGGCTGACGCCCCAGCGCGGGTCCATCCGGCGGGCCAGGGCGGCCGGCAGGTCCGCGGCCATCCGGGCGATCGCGGTCACCAGATCGGTGGTCAGGTGCGGGCGGGCGGTGTGCCCGCCGGGGCCGTCCAGGTGCAGCACCAGGCGGTCGCAGGCCGAGGTGATCGCGCCGACCCGCAGGGCGATCCGGCCCACCTCCACCTTGGGGTCGCAGTGCACCGCGAAGATCCGGCCGACGCCGTCCATCCCGCCCGCGTTGATGACGTCCAGCGCCCCGCCGGGCATGACCTCCTCGGCCGGCTGGAACACCAGCCGGACCGGGCGGCGCAGCTCGCCCGAGCGCAGTGCCCCGGCCAGCACCAGGCCGGTGCCGAGCAGCACCGAGGTGTGCACGTCGTGGCCGCAGGCGTGGGCCCGGCCGGGGACGGTCGAGCGGTAGGGCACGTCGGTCTTGGCGTCGTCGATCGGCAGCGCGTCGATGTCGGCACGGAAGGCCAGGAACTCGGCGCCCGGAGCGGTGCCGGCCGGGACGAGGTCGACCAGCAGCCCGGTGCCGCCGGGCAGCACCCGCGGCTCCAGGCCCGCCGCGACCAGCCGGTCGCGCAGCAGGTCGGTGGTGCGGAACTCCTGGCGGCCCAGCTCCGGGTGCCGGTGCAGATCACGGCGGAAGGCGATCAGCTCGGGCTCCAGCCTCCGGACCCGGGCGCGCAGTTCGGCGGCGGGGCGTGCGACGGCGAGAGTGGCGCCCGGCTGAGCGGGCTCAGGACGGTTCATCTCCCCAAGAGTAGGCCCGTTGGGGGGATTTGGCCCGACTTCCGGAAAACTAGTCCCCGGATGGGCGCATACCGGCCTGACAGGTGGGTATGACATCTCGTTTCAGCCGCCTTCCCCGGGTTGCTTGCCCTGTGCAACGATCACCCTGGCCGGTGGTCACGGCCGCCACCGGCTTGACGGCCGGGCCCCCTGACGGCCGCTCAGCGGGCCCGTTCGGTGGCCGGTCCCCCCGTAGTACGCCCGGCGCCCGGCTGACGGGCCGGACCGGAGCGCTCGCTCCGCACACCCGGTTGAGATGATCGGACGAACGACCGGATGAGCCCCAGGGAGTGGCAATGACCGAGCAGAAGGTGGCCGTGGTCACCGGTGCCAGCAGCGGAATCGGCGCGGCGACCGCCCGCCGACTGGCCGCCGAGGGCTTCGAGGTGGTGCTGACCGCACGCCGGACCGAGCGGATCGAGGCGCTGGCCAAGGAGATCGCCGAGCGGGGCGGCTCGGCCAGGGCGCTCACGCTGGACGTCACCGACCGGGCCGCCGTGGACGCCTTCGCGGCCGAGGTCGGCCGGGTGGACGTCCTGGTGAACAACGCGGGCGGCGCGATCGGCGCGGAGACCGTCGAGCACGGCGACCCGGCCGACTGGCGGGCCATGTACGAGGTGAACGTGCTCGGGGTGCTGCACGTGACCCAGGCGCTGCTGCCCGCCCTGCGCGCCACCGGCGACGGCACCGTGCTGGTGCTCTCCTCGACCGCCGCGCTGACCGCGTACGAGGGCGGCGGCGGGTACGTCGCGGCCAAGCACGCCGCCCACACCATCGCGGCGACGCTGCGGCTGGAGCTGTGCGGGGAGCCGATCCGGGTGATCGAGATCGCGCCCGGGATGGTGAAGTCCGAGGGCTTCGCCGTCACCCGCTTCCGCGGTGACGAGGAGAAGGCCGCCGCCGTGTACGCGGGCGTGGCCGAGCCGCTGACCTCGGAGGACATCGCGGACACCGTGGCCTGGGCGGTCACCCGGCCCTCGCACGTGAACATCGACCTGCTGGTGGTCCGCCCGCGGGCGCAGGCCGCCAACCACAAGGTCCACCGCGGCTGACCGGCCCCTCCCGGCGGGCGGCCCGACGACACCCCCTGATCGAACACGTGTCGTACACGAGTGGTACACACGTGCGATGACGATCTTCCGGGCCGCCCGCCCACGGGTGCTGCTGACCGCCTTGGCGGCAGGCACCCTCCTGCTCACCGCCGCCTGCAACGACACCGTGACGACGGCCCAGGACAAGGCCTCCGGCACCACCGCGCCCGCCGCCGGCAGCCCGACGGCGGCCCCGACGCCCACCGCCGGGCCCAAGGGCGAGGCCGACCCGGCGCTCAAGGCCTTCTACGGCCAGCAGATCACCTGGGCGGACTGCCCGGCCGACCCCAAGGCCGACAAGGCGAAGATCGACACCTCCGGCATGCAGTGCGGCAAGCTGCACGTCCCGCTCGACTACGCGAACCCCGCCACCGACGCGATCGACCTCGCCCTGATCAAGTACACGGCGGCCGACCGGGGCAAGCGGGTCGGCTCGCTGATGGTCAACCCCGGCGGCCCCGGCGCCTCCGGCGTCGAGATGGTCAAGTACGGCGCCAAGGACTTCGACGGCACCCTGCACGACCGCTTCGACGTGATCGGCTTCGACCCGCGCGGCACCGGCGACAGCGCACCCGTGGCCTGCTACGACGACCAGCAGCTCGACGCCGCCAACCAGGAGGACGCGCCGGACGACCCCGCCGAGCGCAAGGCCGCCCACGTCAAGCAGTCCACCGACCACGCCGCCGCCTGCCAGGCCAGGTCCGGCAAGCTGCTGCCCTTCGTCGGCACCCGCAACACCGCCCGCGACCTGGACGTGCTGCGCGCCGCCGTCGGCGACCGGAAGCTCAACTACCTCGGCATCTCCTACGGCACCTACCTCGGCGCCCTGTACGCCGAGGAGTTCCCGCAGAACACCGGCCGGCTGGTCCTGGACGGCGCCGTCGACCCGGCCCAGGACACCCTGGACCACGGCGTCGACCAGCAGGTCGGCTTCGAGAAGTCCTTCGAACGCTTCGCCGCCGACTGCGTCGACAACCACCCCGACGAGTGCCCGCTCGGCACGGACCGGACCAAGGCCGCCAAGAAGGCCGCCGACTTCCTGGACGGCCTCCACGACCACCCGCTGACCACCAAGGACGGCCGCAAGCTCGGCCGCGACATGGCCTGGACCGGCGTCATCTCGCTGCTGTACGGCGACGAGAAGACCTCCTGGAAGTACCTGCGGGCCAGCCTCGGCTGGGCGATGAAGCGAGACAAGGGCGACTACCTGCTGGCCTTCGCCGACGACTACAACGGCCGCGACGAGAACGGCCACTACAGCCCGATGGACGAGGCCAACAGCGCGATCAGCTGCGCCGACGCGGCCCGCCCCGCACCGACCCCCGAGCACGCCCGGCAGGCCGTCGAACGGCTGCGGACCGAGGCGCCGCTGCTCTCCAAGGGCGTCACGGTGGACGACTACACCGAGCCCGGCTGCGCCTACTGGCCGTTCAAGACCCAGGAGAAGCCGCACACCATCCGCGCCGAGGGCGCCGCCCCGATCCTGGTGGTCGGCACCACCGGGGACCCGGCCACCCCGTACTCCTCCGCCGAGAAGCTGGCCCAGGGCTTCGCCAAGGCCACCCTGCTCACCCGGGTGGGCGAGGGCCACGGCGCCTTCGGCAAGGGCAGCGCCTGCACCGACCTCGCCATGGCCGCCTACCTGACCGACGGCACCATGCCGGCCGAGGGCACCCGCTGCGGCTGAGCCGCTAGCAGATCCGTACGGGGAGGGCGCTGACGAAAAGGTGTCAACGTCACAACTTGATAGCTCGTCCGGATGAATTCCGCGCGCGCCCTCCCCAACTGATGAGCGCTCAACTACCTTTGAGGAGCTGCCAGAACGGCGCCGTGCGCCCCCTCCGCAGCCCCATACTCCACCTGCTCCACCACCCCACACCAGCCGCTTCCCGCCCTCACGAGGAGGACCCGCTGGCCAGCGACATCCCGTCACAGCGGCCCGACGTCCGCAGCGAGCCGACCCTCCTCGGCCTGCACCGCTTCAACGAGGCGGACGCCGGCGCTGCCGAGGAGGCCCTGCTGGCCTGCTGCGGCAGCCACCGCTGGGCCCTGCGCCTCACCGCCCACCGCCCCTACCCCGACATAGAGTCCCTGCTGGCCGCCGCCAGCGAGGCCTCCTACGACCTGCGCCCGGCGGACCTCGCCGAGGCCCTGGCCGACGAGAGCTGGATGCCGCAGCCGCTGCTCGGCATGCGCGCGCCCGGCAGCCAGGCCGCGCACACCGCGCTGCGGGCCGCCCACGCCGCCTACGAGGCCCGGTTCGGCCACGTCTTCGTGGTCTGCCTGGACGGCGTCGACCCGGAGGAGATGCTCGACGCCGTGCTCTCCTCCATCCGCACCCGGCTGGCCAACGACCCGGACGAGGAGCGGCTGACCGCGGCGGACGAGCTCCGGCGGATCGCCCTCACCCGACTGGAGCACCTGGTCGCCACCCACTCCGAGGCCGGAGCGCGCTGAGCCCCCGCCCCCGGCGCGCCACGCCGGGGGCGGTGCGGCCGGACCCGATTTCATCCCCCCGGGTGAATCCGATCGCCGCCCGTCACCGTGAAGCCCCGAGGCGATCACCCAGCGTGACCGAAGCGGCCCAGGTTCCCTCCGCACTAGGCCAGAAGTGCCTGATTGATCACACCTGGGTACCCCGGAGGCGGTTCCCGACGAGGCGTCGATAGGATGCTGGCGGCCGGTGGACCGTACCCGGCCGGGCTGACCGACACCGAAGCCGGCCGAGCCCCCAATCGCTTCCGGAGGGTTTTTCCGTGCCGGCTGGAACGCTGTACCGCGGCCGGGAAGGCATGTGGAGCTGGGTGGCTCATCGAGTCACCGGCGTCCTCATCTTCTTCTTCCTGTTCGCCCACGTCCTGGACACCGCCCTCGTGCGGGTGTCGCCGGAGTCCTACGACACCGTCATTCAGACGTACAAGACTCCGCTCGTGAACCTGATGGAGTACGGCCTGGTGGCCGCCATCCTGTTCCACGCGCTCAACGGCCTGCGCGTCGTCGCGGTGGACTTCTGGTCCAAGGGCCCGAAGTACCAGAAGCAGATGCTGTGGACCGTCGTCGGGGTCTGGGTCGTCCTGATGGCCGGCTCCTTCTACGGCATCCTGCAGCACACGCTGATCTCCTGGTTCGGGAAGTGAGCTGACTGATGTCCACGGACTACTCCGACGCGATCGTCGTCCCCTCCAAGCAGGCGCACACCGGCAAGGGCCTCGGCACGGGCAACCCCGCCGACGCCTTCGTCATCGAGCCTCCGCGCAAGCGGACCCCGAAGACCCCGCGCCGCACCCGCACCAACTTCGAGATGCTGGCCTGGCTCTTCATGCGCCTGTCCGGTGTCGTCCTGGTCGTGCTGATCCTCGGCCACCTGCTGATCATGCTGGTCCTGGACGGTGGCGTCTCCAAGATCGGGTTCGCCTTCGTCGCCGGTCGCTGGGCCTCGCCGTTCTGGCAGGGCTGGGACCTCCTGATGCTCTGGCTCGCCATGCTGCACGGCGCCAACGGCATGCGTCAGGTCATCAACGACTACGCCGAGAAGGACTCGACCCGGCTCTGGCTCAAGGGGCTCATGGGTACCGCCACGGTCTTCACCGTGCTGCTGGGCACCCTGGTGATCTTCACCTTCGACCCCAACATCTGAGCCGCGAGCACCATCGACCATCGGCAGAGGCCAGAGGCGAGTTAACCCCCCATGCAGATTCACCAGTACGACACCGTCATCGTCGGCGCCGGCGGCGCCGGCATGCGCGCGGCCATCGAGTCGACGCAGCGCAGCCGCACCGCCGTCCTGACCAAGCTCTACCCGACCCGGTCCCACACCGGCGCGGCCCAGGGCGGCATGTGCGCCGCCCTGGCCAACGTCGAGGAGGACAACTGGGAGTGGCACACCTTCGACACGGTCAAGGGCGGTGACTACCTGGTCGACCAGGACGCCGCCGAGATCATGTGCAAGGAGGCCATCGACGCCGTCCTCGACCTGGAGAAGATGGGCCTGCCCTTCTCCCGCACCGAGCAGGGCCGGATCGACCAGCGCCGCTTCGGCGGTCACTCCCGCAACCACGGCGAGGCCCCGGTCCGCCGCTCGTGCTACGCGGCCGACCGCACCGGCCACATGATCCTCCAGACGCTGTTCCAGAACTGCGTCAAGCACGGCGTCGAGTTCTTCAACGAGTTCTACGTCCTCGACCTGCTGATCAACGAGGGCAAGACGGCCGGCGTCGTCGCCTACGAGCTGGCCACCGGCGAGATCCACGTCTTCCAGGCCAAGTCGGTCGTGTTCGCCTCCGGCGGCACCGGCAAGTTCTTCAAGGTCTCCTCCAACGCCCACACCCTCACCGGTGACGGCCAGGCCGTGGCCTACCGCCGCGGCCTGCCGCTGGAGGACATGGAGTTCTTCCAGTTCCACCCGACGGGCATCTGGCGCATGGGCATCCTGCTCACCGAGGGCGCCCGCGGCGAGGGCGGCATCCTGCGCAACAAGGACGGCGAGCGCTTCATGGAGCGCTACGCCCCCGTCATGAAGGACCTCGCGTCCCGTGACGTCTGCTCCCGCGCGATCTACACCGAGATCCGCGAAGGCCGCGGCTGCGGTCCGGACGGCGACCACGTCTACCTGGACCTGACCCACCTGCCGCCGGAGCAGCTGGACGCCAAGCTCCCGGACATCACCGAGTTCGCGCGCACCTACCTCGGCATCGAGCCCTACACGGACCCGATCCCGATCCAGCCCACCGCGCACTACGCCATGGGCGGCATCCCGACCAACGTCGAGGGTGAGGTCCTGCGCAACAACACCGACGTCGTCCCGGGCCTGTACGCGGCCGGCGAGGTCGCCTGCGTGTCCGTGCACGGCGCCAACCGCCTCGGCACCAACTCGCTGCTGGACATCAACGTGTTCGGCCGTCGCGCGGGCATCGCCGCCGCCGACTACGCCAACGCGAACGAGTTCGTCCCGCTCCCGGAGGACCCGGAGACGCTGGTCCAGGGCATGGTCGACAAGCTCCGCGAGTCGACCGGCACCGAGTCCGTGGCGCAGATCCGCAAGGAGCTGCAGGAGACCATGGACGCCAACGCGATGGTCTACCGCACCGGCGCCACCCTCAAGCAGGCCGTCGAGGACATCGCCGCCCTGCGGGAGCGCTACAAGCACGTCTCCATCCAGGACAAGGGCTTCCGGTACAACACGGACCTCCTGGAGGCCATCGAGCTGGGCAACCTGCTCGACCTGGCCGAGGTGCTGGCCGTCTCCGCGCTGGCCCGTGAGGAGTCCCGCGGCGGTCACTACCGCGAGGACTTCCCGACCCGTGACGACGTGAAGTTCATGCAGCACACCATGGCGTACCAGGAGGTCGCCGCCGACGGCAGCACCTCCATCCGCCTCGACTACAAGCCGGTCGTCACGACCCGCTACCAGCCGATGGAGCGTAAGTACTGATGAGCACTCCGACTGTGGAGCACTCGGCCGCTCTGGACGCGGTCGAGGCCGGTGGCGTACAGCTGATCACCGTCACCTTCCGGATCCGCCGGTTCAACCCGGAGGAGCACCCGGACCCGGTGTGGGTCGACTACCAGCTGACCCTGGACCCGAAGGAGCGCGTCCTGGACGCGCTCAACAAGATCAAGTGGGAGCAGGACGGCACCCTCACCTACCGCCGTTCCTGCGCGCACGGCATCTGCGGCTCCGACGCCATGCGGATCAACGGCCGCAACCGGCTGGCGTGCAAGACCCTGATCAAGGACGTCGACCCGGAGAAGCCGATCACGATCGAGGCCATCAAGGGCCTGACGGTCCTCAAGGACCTGGTCGTGGACATGGACCCGTTCTTCCAGGCGTACAAGGACGTCATGCCGTTCCTCATCACCAAGGGGAACGACCCGACCCGCGAGCGCCTGCAGTCCGCCGAGGACCGCGAGCGCTTCGACGACACCACCAAGTGCATCCTGTGCGCCGCGTGCACGTCGTCCTGCCCGGTGTTCTGGAACGACGGCCAGTACTTCGGCCCGGCCGCCATCGTCAACGCGCACCGCTTCATCTTCGACTCGCGCGACGAGGGTGCCGAGCAGCGCCTGGAGATCCTCAACGACCGTGAGGGCGTGTGGCGTTGCCGCACCACCTTCAACTGCTCCGAGGCCTGCCCGCGCGGCATCGAGGTCACCAAGGCGATCCAGGAAGTGAAGCGGGCGCTGGTCACCCGCCGCTTCTGATCCCCGCCCGACACCCACGGAGGCCCCCGTCCGATCCATCCGATCGGACGGGGGCCTCCGTGTTCCTCACTTCAGCGCACCGGCACCGGAGGGGTCGCTCCAGCCGCTGTAGTACACCAGGTGCCGGTCGGCCGTGACGGCCCACAGGTCCGGCTTGCCGTCGCCGTCGGCGTCGCCCGAACTGCCGAGGGTCGGGTACTTGTCGACGGTGAAGCCGGTGGCGACGACGTCCGCCTTCGGGTCGGCGAGGGCGGAGAAGTCGAAGGTGCCGTCGGCCTTCTTCGGGACCGGGTAGGCGTGCAGCTCGCCGGTGGCCCGGTCACGCGCCCAGAGGGCGAGGTTGCCGGCCGCGTCCGGGCCGGGGGCGACCAGGTCATAGCCGCTCCAGCCACCGGAGGTGGTGAGCTTGGTGACCTTGTTGAAGCCGGAGGCGGCCCCGTTGAGCAGCCAGAGGTTCCCGCCCTCCAGGGTCAGCAGCGACGGCGAGGTGTCGCCGGCCACCGGGCCGAGGGCGACGAGCTGGTCGGTCTTGGACCAGTCCGCGGCGAAGCCGGCCGGGCAGGACGAGTGGAAGGGGCTGCCGCACACGCGGTTGCTCGAACCCGTGAAGCCCTTGGTCATGGCCCCGTAGTCGAAGTTCCGGTAGACGGTCAGGGAGGCGTCGCCCGGCTTGTGGATGAACAGGTCGTCCGAGGACGGCGCGTGGTAGTCCCACCCCCGGTGGGCGACCTGGTAGGGCGCCCAACTCTGCCCGGAGGGAGCGAGGTTGGCCGCGATGACGGCGTTCGGCGTCGTGTCGGTCGCGTTGACGCCGATGTACTGCAGGTTGCCCTGGGCGTCGGGGAGCAGGATGTCCGCGACACCGTCCCCGTCCACGTCGCCGAGGGTCTTCGGCGCGTTGGGGTTCGACGGGGCGGAGAAGGTGTAGGTCGTCCGGCCGACGTTGCCCGCGTTGTCGATCACGTTGACGACGAGGTTGTTGCTGCCCCACTGCAGGACCTTGAGGTCGATCTTCGCCGTACCGTCGGCATCCGGCTCGACGGCCTCCGGCGAGTTGCAGTCGGTCCCGGCGTACATCCAGGCGTACCGGAAGCACGCGATTCCGGAGGCCTCACCGCCCGCGGGGACCGCATCGGCGCCCTTGAGGACGAAAGTCCCCTTCTGCCCCGCGTACTTCGTGGCGGTGCCGCTCGCCGGGAAGTCGGTCGAGGCGACCGTGACGGTCGGGGCGGTGGCGTCCACGGTGAAGTGGCAGTCCGCCGAGGGGGCGGAGGCCTGGGCGCCCTGGAGGGCCCAGGCGTGCCAGGCGTAGCTGTGCCCGTCCAGCAGGCCGGGCACGCTGAGACCGGCCTGCGGGGTTCCGTAGGTCTGGGCCTCACCGGTGAACACCGGGTCCTCCGCACCCGTGGTCACGTCCCAGACGCTAAAACGGGCACCGGTACCGGTGACCTTGGCGACGAGGTCGGTGCCGGTCCCGCTCCGACCGATCCAGGCCGGATCCATGGTCGGATCGCAGGCCGCGGTGATCCGGTCCGCGCCCTGAGCGGTACCGACGACGGCCGGCGCGGAGTCGGCCGAGGCCGCCGGCCCGGTGAGCAGGCCGGCGGCGAGAGCCGCCACGACGACCCCGCCGAGTCTGCGGGCACGCGAAAGTGTCATGGAGATTCCCCACCCCTTGTGTTCGGCGCGTCCGGTGCGCGCGCGAGAACGGTGAGGATCCTGCCAGCGGGCACTGACAGCGGCAACGGGGATTCGGGGTCAGTCCGTGGCCGTGGCCGGGGTGCGGCGGGTGGCGCGGAGGCCGCGGAGGCCGATGGTGCCGACGGCGATGCCGAGGAGGAAGGAGGTGACGGCGAGGAGCAGGTGGATCCAGAAGAAGGCGGTGGGCTGGGAGTGGTCGCCGTTCACGAAGGCCTGGTTGCCGGAGTCCTTCCAGAGGTTCTTGACGAAGGTGGTCCAGATGATCATCGACCAGACGCCGAAGGCGGTCAGGAACCAGGAGGTGCGGCGGCTGAGCTTCATGGGGTGGTCCTCGGCGGGGGGTGCGGTGGCGACGGGGTGCCTCCCCAGTATGCGCGGGCCGCCGATCGGCGTAGGGCGGGCCCCTCCTGCGGAGGACCGGTCCGGTGTGGCGGACGGCGGAGCTCCGCAGTGGGTACGGTCAGCTGGTGTCCACACCCCGTCACACCTTCGCGCAGTTGTGCGCCGCGGTCACCGCGGCCCTCCCGGTCCTGCTCGCCGCGCCCGCGGCGGTCGCGGCTCCGCAGGCGCCGCCCCCGCCGTCCGCGATCGGCGGTGAGCGGCTGGGGCTGCCCGGGGTCCAGGTCAATCCGCTGACGGGGGCGCCGGCCCTGCCGACGGACCTCACCGGTCAGTCCTGGATAGTCTCCGACGCCACGTCGGGGGACGTGCTGGCGGCCTACAACCCGCATCTCAGGCTGCCCCCGGCAAGCACCTTGAAGATCCTCTTCGCGGACACCGTGCTGCCCAAGTTCGACCGCAACGCGGTGCACCGGGTCGCCGACGAGGAGATCCAGAACATCGGCGCCGGCAGCAGCCTGGTCGGCATCAAGGAGAACCTGGACTACCGGGTCGAGGACCTGTGGCGCGGGGTGTTCCTGAGCTCGGGCAACGACGCCGTGCACGTCCTGGCCCACATGAACGGCGGCATCCAGCCGACCGTCAACGAGATGCAGGCCCGGGCCGAGGCCCTCCAGGCGCGGGACACCAAGGTGATCTCCCCGGACGGCTACGACATGGACGGCCAGCTGTCCTCGGCCTACGACCTGTCGCTGTTCGCCCGCTCCGGCCTGCGCAACCCGGACTTCCGCGGGTACTGCGCGACCCGGGACGCGATGTTCCCGGGCGCCGTCGACAAGAACACCGGCCAGCGCGGCAGCTTCGGGATCGCCAACACCGACCGGCTGCTGGGCAAGTACCCCGGGCTGATCGGGGTGAAGAACGGCACCACCACCAACGCCGGTTCGACCTTCGTCGGCGCCGCCGAGCGGAACGGGCGGACCCTGCTGGTGACGGTGATGCACCCGGCCAGCTACCAGAAGGTGTACGACGAGACGGCCGAGCTGCTGGACTGGGGCTTCGCCGCGGCGGGCAAGGTGCAGCCGGTCGGCCGGCTGGTCGACGAGAAGCAGGCCGGCGGCGAGGAGCCGACCGGTCAGGCGGGCGGCGCCGCCGGTGCCCCCGCGCCGCCGCCGCACCCCTCCCCCACCGCGGGCCGGGCCGCCGCCGGACCGGCCGGGGACGACGGGCCGGGCCCGGGCACCTGGACGGCCGTGCTGGTCGGGGCCGTGGTCGCGGCGGGCGCCGTGGTGGCCCTCCGGCGCCGGACGGCGGGCCGCGCCGGGGACTGAGCCGCGGTCCGACGCCCCGGTCCCGGCCTCAGGTCCGGGGCCGGGGCGTCGCCGTGGGCGTGGTGTCCTTCGCCTCGGCCTCGTCGGCCGCGGCCAGCAGCGCCCGGCCGTGCTCCCTGGTCCGCTCCCGGGCCGCCGCCGGGTCGGCGGTGGCCGTCCAGGCCACGCAGTACATCAGCAGCCGGCTCACGAAGTTGATCCACAGCAGCAGCGCCACCGGCGTGGCGAAGGCCCCGTACAGGCTCCGCCCGGCGATCGAGCCGAGGTAGGAGGAGAGCAGCAGTTTCAGCAGTTCGAAGCCGACCGCGCCGATCAGGGCGCCGGTCAGCAGGTCGCGGCGGCGCTGGTCGGTGATCCCCGGGAAGGGTGCCAGCAGGTAGGCGAAGAGCAGCATGTCGCACGCTATGGCGATCAGCACGCCGACCCCGGTCAGCAGGTAGCCGCTGCCCAGCCCGATCGCGTCGGCGATCCGCCCGGCGAGCGTGGTGCCGGCGGCGGAGGCGGCTACCGAGAAGAGCGACACCAGGCCGAGGCCGGCCAGCACCAGGACGTCCCAGGCCTTGCGCAGCACCGGGTTGCCGTCCTCCTCGGGCAGCTGCCAGAGGTCCCTGATCGAGGTGCGCATGGTGTCCACCCAGCCGAGGCCGGAAACCAGCAGCAGGGCGCCGCTGACCAGCCCGAGGGTGCCCGCGTTCGCCACCAGGGACGGCAGGTTGAGCGAGTCCGACAGGCCCGGCAGCTGGTCGGAGATGTGGTGCTGGAGGTCGTCCACCTGACTGCCGTTCAGCGTGGCGACGGCGATCGCCAGGCCGACCGTGAGCAGCGGGAACAGGGCCAGGAAGCCGAAGAAGGTGACGGCTCCGGCCAGCCGGTTGCCGCGGGCGGCGGAGAAGTACTCGTACACCCGGTAGGGGCGGCTGCGCAGCACCCGGGCCACGAGCGGGCCCAGGATCGGAAGGCGGGTCAGGAAGTCCACCCGACCGGTTATACCGGCCCGTCCCCCGAACGGCCGTCAGGCGCGGGCCGGATCCGGTGGACAGGCTTACCGGTTGACGAGCCGTCGGGCCTTCGCCAGGGCGCGGACGGCCTGGTAGGCGGCGTACCGCCCGTGGCCGAGCAGTTCGGTGCGCACGCCGTCCACGCCGGGCGGCGGGCGGTAGCCGGCCGGGCGCAGCCGGGCGCAGTGCGCGGCGGAGCGGCGGAAGTACTCGCGGCGGTCGCCGGGCGGGATCCGTCCGGGCTTGGCGACCACGGTGTTGAGGTGGTTGAGCATCTTGCCGAAGACCACCGGGCGCCACCGGTCCAGGTCGGGGCGGCGGTCCAGGAAGGCGAAGACCAGGTCGTACTGGGCGAAGACGTCGAAGTGCTTGCGGCTGGCGGTGGCCAGGATGTTGCCGCCCTCCTGGCGCTGGCGGTAGTGCACGCCGACCCGGTCGAGCAGGGTGATGCTGGCGGCGGCGAGCAGCGCCGGGTACGTCCAGGGGGTGTCCTCGTAGTAGCCGGCCGGGAACTCCAGCCGCTGCTCGGTGACGAACCCGCGGCGGTAGGCCTTGTTCCAGACGACCTGGAGCAGGTCGAGCAGGTCGGGGCGGGCGGCGAGGTCGAAGACGTCCGGGGAGTCGGCGCCGAAGACGTGGCCGGCGGCGGCGCGGGTGATCCGGCCGTCGGCGTAGGTGCGGGCGTAGTCGTAGACCAGGACGTCCGGGTCGCCGGTGGCGGCGAGGCGGTCCTCGACGGCGGCCAGCAGGCCGGGGGTGAGGGTGTCGTCGCTGTCGAGGAAGAGCACGTAGTCGCCGGTGGCGACCTCCAGGCCGGCGTTGCGGGCCCGGCCCAGGCCGACGTTCTCCGGCAGGTGCAGCACCCGGACCCGGGGGTCGGCGGCCGCGGCCTCGTCCAGCATCGCGCCGCAGCCGTCCGGCGAGCGGTCGTCCACCGCGATCAGTTCGAAGTCCGGTCCGCCCTGGCCGAGGACCGATTCGAGGCACTCGGCGAGGTAGTCCTGGACCTGGTACACGGGGACGATGACGCTGAAGCGGGGCACGGGGCCAGCGTAGTGGGCCCGGGGAGGGCCGGGCCCCGGAGGTAGGATCGGGGGGCACGTACGCACCGATCCAAGTGCGGCCAGACCCCCTGCGGGCTGCCACGCTCCTCCCGAGAAAGGCCTGCGTAGCCGATGGCTCCCCGCCTCTCCATCGTCGTTCCGATCTACAACGTCGAGCGTTATCTCGTCGAATGCCTCGACTCGATCGCCGCCCAGACCTTCTCGGACTTCGAGTGCGTCATGGTCGACGACGGTTCGAAGGACGGCAGTGCGGCGCTCGCCGATGCGTACGCAGCGAAGGACTCGCGGTTCCGGCTGGTCCGGCAGGTCAACAAGGGCCTCGGCGCGGCCCGCAACACCGGCATCCGGCACATCGACCCGGACTCCGAGTTCCTGTGCTTCGTGGACAGCGACGACTCGATGCCGCCGAGCGCGTACGAGCTGATGATCAACACGCTGGACGAGACCGGCTCGGACTTCTGCACCGGCAACGTGCTGCGGTTCCGCGCGGTGGGCTACTACCAGTCCGGCGGGCACTCCAAGCCGTTCAAGGAGACCCGGCTCAAGACCCACATCACCGAGCTCCCGGCGCTGGTCACCGACCGCACCGCGTGGAACAAGGTGTACCGCCGCTCCTTCTTCGACGCCGCCGACCTGCTCTACCCCGAGGGCATCCTGTACGAGGACGCGCCGGTCAGCGTGCCGCACCACTACCTCGCCCAGAGCGTGGACGTGCTCTCCGAGCCGATCTACCACTGGCGCGAGCGCGAGGTCGGCGAGATGTCGATCACCCAGATGCGCACCAACCCGAAGGGCCTGGTCGACCGGGTCGCCTCGGTCGAGCTGGTCCGCGCCTGGTTGAAGAAGCAGACCGAGCCGCGCTTCGCCGAGTACCTGCGCTCCTACGACGAGAACACCCTCGTCGAGGAGATCCCGATGTTCTTCTGGTCCGTCGTGGACGGCGACAAGGAGTTCCGGGACGCCTACGTCCAGCACGTCAGCCGGCTGCTCCGCTCGATCGGCCAGGAGCAGGTCCGCAAGCTGCGCGCGCCGCTGCGGCTCAAGTACCACCTGACCCTGCAGAACCGGGTCGACGAGCTGGTCGAGCAGATCAAGTACGAGGGCGAGAGCGGCGGCGGCGTGCAGGCCCGCGGCCTGCTGCGGCCGTACGCGGACTACCCGTTCCTGCGCGGCGGCCGCAAGAGCGTGCCGGCCGGCGTGCTCAAGCTGGACAACTCGCTGGTCATGCGCAGCCGGCTGTACAAGAGCGCCTGGGTGGGCGGCAAGCTGGAGCTGACCGGGCACGCCTACCCGGAGCAGCTGGGCGCGTCGAACAAGCACGACATGGTGCGCACCCTGGTGCTGCGCGAGGCCAAGGGCCGCCGGGTCATCGCGGTGCCGATGAAGACCCAGTACAGCCCCGAGGCCACCGCGAGCTGCAACCACGACCTGTACAACTGCGACTGGTCCGGCTTCTCCGTCGCCCTCGACCCGAAGAAGCTCAAGCACCGCGGCCAGTGGAAGGACGGCCACTGGCGCGTCCTGGTGGCCGGTGCGGGCAAGGGCGGGATCTACAAGGGCCGGATCTCGGCGGGCTGGAGCGACTCCGCCGAGTCGATCCCGCAGCACTGGGTCGAGCCGGACGTGCGGATCGTGCCGTGGGTCCGGGACAACTTCGTCTACCTCCAGGTGGAGACCGTCAAGGCCCGGGTGACCGGCCTGGCCGCGCACGGCGGCCGGGTGGAGGTCTCCGGTGCGGCCCGCTCCGGGGCGAGCTTCGCCGGGGCCCGGCTGCGGCTCACCCACCTCGAGTCGGACCGCGAGCTGACCTTCCCGGTGGAGCTGGGCACCCCGGCCGGCACCCTGCAGCCGTTCACCTCCTCGGTCGAGGTGGCCGAGCTGACCGCCGTCCGCGAGGCCTGGGCCGAGCTGGACCCGGTGGCCGGCGAGCGCGTCCGCGACCGCTGGGACAGCGCGCTGCTGCTGGCCGACGACAGCGTGCTGCCGCTGGTCTGGGACGACCGCAACGCGCCCGAGCAGCTGCACGTCCCGCTGGACCCGCAGGCGCCCCTCGAAGAGCGCCGGGCGATCTACACCAAGCCCTCCCCGAGCGGCCACCTCCAGCTCTCCGACCAGCTGCTGCAGCCGGTCGTGGACGAGGTGTCGGCGCGCGGCGCCGACGGCTTCCTGCTGAGCGGCTCCTTCCCGCAGTCCGGCGCGCACCGCTGGGAGCTGGTGGTCCGCCACCACTGGCGCGAGGAGGAGCACGTCTACCCGGTGGAGATCTCGGACGGCCGGTTCCGCACCGCGCTGCCCGCCGTGCCGACCGCCACCTTCGCCGGCCGGGTGCCGCTCGCCCAGGGCACCTGGAACGTCTTCTTCCGCCCGGTCGGCGTGTCGGCCTCGGCCCTGCCGGACAGCCACGTGCAGATCTCCCCGGACTGCTTCGACTCGCTGCCGGTGGAGGTGGAGTCCCGCGGCAAGCGGATCGCGCTGGAGCGCCGCCTGCACGACTGCCTGTCGCTGGAGTCGCACTCGGCGCTGCTGCCCGAGGAGCGGTCCGGCTTCCGCCAGCGCCGACTGCGCACCACCGACTACCCGGCCGCCCGCCGCCTGCCGGTGCGCGACACGGTGCTCTACAACGCCGGCCACGGCAGCGCCTACGCCGACTCCCCGCGGGCGATCCACGAGGAGCTGGTCCGCCGCGGCCTGCCGCTGGAGCACCTGTGGGGCAGCGACGACATGCAGACCGAGCTGCCGCGCACCGCGCAGCCGATCCGGCTGTGGAGCCCGGAGTGGTTCGAGGCGCTGGCGACCGCCAAGTACATCGTCACCAGCACCCACCTGCCCGACTTCTTCGTCCGCCGTCCCGGCCAGGTGGTCCTGCAGACCCGGATGGGCAGCCCGCTCAAGCAGGTCGGCCTCGACTTCGAGAAGGTCTGGTTCACCGACTCGAACTACCTCAAGGGCCTGAGCCGCGAGGTGCCGAACTGGAGCCTGCTGGTGGCCGGCAACAGCTGGTCCGCCCCGGTGCTGCGGCGCGCCTTCGACTTCCAGGGCGAGATCCTGGAAAGCGGATCGCCCCGGAACGACCTGCTGTTCGCGGCCGACCGGGAGAAGACCGCCGAGCAGGTCCGTGAGCGGCTCGGACTGCCCGAGGGCAAGAAGGTCGTGCTGTACGCGCCGACCTGGCGCGAGGACCGGCGGCGGCCGAACGGCGGCTACCAGATCGACCTGCGGATCGATCTGGCGGCGGCCAAGGCCGCGCTCGGCGACGACCAGGTGCTGCTGGTGCGCCGGCACAGCGTGATGTGCGGCCAGATCCCGGGCGCCGGCAACGGCTACATCTGGGACGTCGGCAGCTACCCCGACATGGCGGAGCTGCTGCTGATCGCCGACGTGCTGGTCACCGACTACTCGTCGAGCGTCTTCGACTTCGCCACCACCGGGAAGCCGGTGCTGTTCTTCACCCACGACCTGGAGCACTACCGCGACAACCTGCGCGGTTTCAGCCTGAACTTCGAGGCCGAGGCGCCGGGCCCGCTGCTGGCCACCTCCGAGGCGCTGGTCGACGCGCTCGGACGGGTGGACGCGGTGGCGGCCGAGTACGCGGACAAGGCGGCCGCGTTCCGCGAGGCGTACTGCGACCTGGACGACGGCAAGGCCTCCGTCCGGGTGGTCGACGCGATGCTCCGCAAGGAGTAGTCACCGGTCATGACAACGGGGCGCCCGGCGTGATCCACGCCGGGCGCCCTACTGCTGTCTGGGAATTCCCTGGGAACTACCTGTCCTTTACGCCCAATTTGCACTCGAACTCACGTTTAGTCGAAGAATTTCAAAGGAAATTCTACGAACCGTACAGTTGACCCGAGGTGGCCTCCCGGGATGGGATAACAAATCGGCCCCGGTCCGGCCGACACCGGCACGGCGGCCTCCCGGCCACCGCCATGACCGGGATCCCGTCCCGAAGGGCCTTCGGCACCATGTCTTCGCTCACCCGGTTCGTTCTGCCGCACGCCGCCCCCCGGGTGGCCGACGGTCGGCCTGCCGTCGACGAGGACGTGGCGTTCGGACTGCTGCGCGCCCGCTGGCACGGCCGCGGGCTGGAGCTCACCGGCTTCGCCCGCCCGCTGGACCTGGACACCGGCCGCCCCGGCTCCGCCTGGACCTGGCTGACCCTGCGCCACGAGGACGCGGCCGAACCACCGCTCCACCTGCGCTCCAAGCCCCGCAGGCTGCCCGAGGTCACCGACGACAGCGCCCAGCCGGAGCACAACCACGACTGGTCCGGCTTCACCGTCCTGCTGGAACCCTCCCGACTGCGCCGGGACGACCGCTGGCTGCTCGGCGACTGGCAGATCGGGACCACCCTGTTCACCCGCCCCCGCCCCACCCGGCTGCGCCGCCAGTACGGCACCCTCGCCCCCCACTGGTGCGGCTCCGGCGAGTACCCGCCGGCCCGCTGGGTGGACCGTGACGTCCGCCTCCAGCCGTACTTCGAGGACGACCGGCTGCAGCTGCGGCTGGAACGCCCCGGCGCCCGGCTCGACCGCGCCGAGCCCGCCGCCGACGGCATCCGGCTGGACGGCGGCGCCGACCACTGCCCGGCCGGCACCGTGCTGCGGCTGCGGCACCGGCAGAGCGACGCGGTGGTCGAGCAGCCGCTCACCCGCACCGGAAACACCTTCGCCGTCGAACTGCCGTACCGGCCGCTCACCGCCGACGGCCGCGGCCGAGAGGACCTGGAGCACTGGGACGTCGAGCTGCTGCGCCCCGACGGCGGCACCGAACAGCTCTGCCTGGACGAGCGCGGCGGCCCGGTGGCCGGCCAGTACCCGCTGCCGCACACCCCGGACCGGGTGCTCTACCTCAAGCACCTCGCCGACGGCCGGCTCCAGGTCTGCGTCCAGCCCGCCGCCGGGGTGGTCGACCGGATCGCGGTCCACTTCGGCGGCTTCGAACTGTCCGGCCACTGCCCGGACCCGGCCGCCGACCGACTGGAGCTCGTCCTGCGGCACGGCGGCACCGCGGGCGAGGTCCGCACCCCCGTCGAGCCCGAGCCGGACGGCCGCTTCCGGGTCCGGGTGCCCGCCACCCGCACCGGCTCCGACGGCGCCGTGCTGCCGCTGCGCAAGGGCGTCTGGGAGGCCACCCTGGAGCCGGCCGACCGCTCCGGCCCGGCCCGGCCGCTGCTCGCCGCCCCGACCGTGCTGCCCGCCCTGCCCGCCACCGCGACCACCGGTGGCAAGGACGTCCTGCTGCAACGCCGCTGGCACGACACCCTGCTGGTGGACTCCACCCCGGTGCTCGACGCCACCGAGCGCAGCGCCTGGACCCAGGCCCGGCTGCGCACCGAGCAGTACCCGGCGGCCCGCCGCGAGCCGCTGCGCGAGGCGGTGCTGTACGACGTGTTCGGCGGCCGCGGCTACGCCGACTCCCCGCGCGCGGTGCACGCCGAACTCGTGCGCCGCGGCGAGCCGTTGGAGCACCTGTGGGTGGTCGACGACGGCCAGGCCGAACTGCCGCCCGGGGTCGTCCCGATCCGGATCTGGAGCCCCCAGTGGTACCGGGCGCTGGCCACCTGCCGGTACCTGGTCGGCAACACCCACTTCCCGGACTTCCTGGAGCGCCGCGAGGGCCAGGTCGTGGTGCAGACCTGGCACGGCTCGCTGCTCAAGCGGATCGCCCACGACGTCGACAACCCCTGGCTCGCCGACCACGGCTACCTGGAGGCGCTCGACCGGGAGACCCCGCAGTGGAGCCTGCTGCTCTCCCCCAGCCCCTTCGCCACCCCGATCCTGCAGCGCGCCTTCCGCTACGACGGCGAGGTACTGGAGTCCGGCTACCCGCGCGGCGACGTACTGGCCCGGCCCGGCCCGCGGGCCGCCGCGGCCGTCCGCCGCCGGCTCGGCATCCCCGAGGGCAAGCGGGTCGTGCTGTACGCGCCGACCTGGCGCGAGGACCAGCAGCGCGGCGACGGCGACGGCTTCCGGCTCGACCTGCGGCTCGACCTCGACCACGCCCGCCGGCTGCTCGGCGAGGACCACGTGCTGCTGGTCCGCCCGCACTCGCACGTGCGCGACCCGCTGCCCGGCGCCGGCGACGGCTTCCTGTTCGACTGCGGGGACTTCCCCGACCCGCAGGACCTGCTGCTGATCGCGGACGTACTGGTGACCGACTACTCGTCGATCATGTTCGACTTCGCGATCACCGGCCGCCCGGTCTACTTCTTCACCTACGACCTGGAGCACTACCGCGACACCCTGCGCGGCTTCTACTTCGACTTCGAGGCGGACGCGCCCGGCCCGCTGGTGCCGGACTCCGCGGAACTGCTCGGCGCGCTGCGCGAACTCGCCGACGGCGGCGAGCGGTCGGTGCCCGGCTACGCGGAGCGCTACCGGCGCTTCCGGGCCGCGCACTGCGCCCTGGACGACGGCGGCGCGGCCCGCCGGGTGGTCGACCGGATGATCGAACTCGGCCGCACCGCGGGGTAGTTCAGGAGAACCGGTAGGCCCGCCAGGGCCGCCAGACCTCGTCCGCGTCGAACCGGGAGAGCGAGAAGCCCGGCACCGGGAAGGACGCCCGGAACCCGCGCGCCTGCTCGTACGCGCGATCCAGCGCGTCCTCCGACAGGCCGTGGGCCACCGTCACGTGCGGGTGGTACGGGAAGGCCAGTTCGCGGGCCAGCGGGCCGGACCGGACGCCCGCCTCCAGCAGCCGGCACTCGTGCGCGCCCTCCTCGACCCGGACGAACACCACCGGGGAGACCGGCCGGAAGGTGCCGGCGCCGCGCAGCAGCATCCGGAACGACCGGTGCGCCGCGGCCACCGCCGACAGGTGGTCCTCGATCTTCGGCAGCAGCTCGGCCGGCACCTCGGTGGGCGGCAGCAGCGTGACGTGCGTCGGTATCGAGCGGGCCTGCGGGTCCCCGAGCCCGGCCCGGGCGTCCTGGATCCGCGCGCCGTGCGGGTCCGGCACGCTCACGGACACGCCGATGGTGACGACCTCCGGGAGGTCGCCACCATCGGGCATGCGCGAGAGCGGAGTCACCGCTTGGCGGCCGGGAGGAAGCCGATCCGGTCGTACACGGTCGCCAGCGTCTCGGAGGCCACCGCGCGGGCCTTCTCGGCGCCGATCGCCAGCACCCGGTCCAGCTCGGCCGGGTCGTCCAGGAAGGTGCTGGTGCGCTCCTGGAAGGGGGTGACCCACTCGGTGAACAGCTCGGCCAGCTCGGTCTTGAGGGCGCCGTACATCTTGCCCTCGAAGTGCGCGACCAGCTGCTCGACCGACTGGCCGCTGAGCGCGGAGTGGATCCGCAGCAGGTTGGAGACGCCCGGCTTCTGCTCCTCGTCGTAGGAGACCACGGTGCCGGTGTCGGTGACGGCGCTCTTGAACTTCTTGGCGCTGACCTTCGCCTCGTCCAGCAGGCTGACCAGGCCCTTGGCCGAAGAGGCCGACTTGCTCATCTTGATGCCCGGGTCCTGGAGGTCCATGATCTTCGCCGTCTCCTTGAGGATGTACGGCTTGGGGATCGTGAACGTGGGGGCGTAGCGCGAGTTGAACCGCTCCGCGATGTCGCGGGTGATCTCCACGTGCTGGCGCTGGTCCTCGCCGACCGGGACGGCGTCCGCCTGGTAGAGCAGGATGTCCGCGATCTGCAGGATCGGGTAGGTGAACAGGCCGACGGTGGTGCTGTCGGCGCCGTACCGGGAGGACTTGTCCTTGAACTGGGTCATCCGGGAGGCCTCGCCGAAGCCGGTGAGGCAGTTCATCACCCAGCCGAGCTGCGCGTGCTCGGGCACGTGCGACTGGACGAAGAGGGTGCAGTGCTCCGGCTCCAGACCGGCGCCGAGCAGCTGGGCGGCGGACACCCGGGTGTTCTGGCGCAAGGTCACCGGGTCCTGCGGCACGGTGATCGCGTGCAGGTCGACGACCATGTAGAAGGCGTCGTTCTCCTTCTGCAGGTCGACCCACTGGCGCACGGCGCCCAGGTAGTTGCCGAGGTGGAACGAGCCGGAGGTGGGCTGGATCCCGGAGAGCACCCGGGGGCGATCCTTGACCGGACCGGTGACCGCTGCGTTGACCATGCGGGCCATTCTTCCAGTTCCCCCGGTCGCTCAGGAAACCTCCGCCCCCGCTGGCTCCTCCGGTGTGACCGCACTCACCCTCACCCGGGCGATCCGCCGGCCCTCCACCTTGGCCACCGTCAGCAGCACCGCGCCGCCGCCCTCGACCGGGATCCGGGCCTGGTCGCCGTCCCGGGGCAGCCGGCCGAGCGAGGCCACCAGGCAGCCGGCCACCGTCTCGTACGGCCCCTCGGGCAGGGTGACGCCGGTCTCCTCGGTGAAGTCGCCGAGGTTGAGCAGGCCGTCCAGCTCCGTGCCGCCGCCGGCCAGTCGGCGGGTCGGCGCGGACTCCGGCCGGTCGTACTCGTCCCGGATCTCGCCGATCACCTCCTCGACCAGGTCCTCCAGGGTCACGATGCCGGCGGTGCCGCCGTACTCGTCCACCACGATCGCCAGGTGGTGGCCCTCCCGGCGCATCTCGCCCATCGCCTCCAGCACCCGCTTGGTGCCGGGCAGCAGCTTGACCGGGCGGGCCAGGTCGCGGACCTTGACGGCCTGCTCGCCGCGGGCGCCGTAGAGGTCCCGGACGTGCACGAAGCCGACCACCGCGTCGGCGCTGCCCTCGACCACCGGGTAGCGCGAGTGCGGCGAGGTCTCGGACTGGTGCCGTACGGCGGCCAGCGGGCGCTCCGCGTCCAGGAAGGTCACCTCGGTGCGCGGGACCATCACCTCGCGCAGCTGGCGCTCCCCCGCGGCGAACACGTCCGCGATCAACGCCCGTTCGTCGCTCCCCAGTTCGGTGTTGGAGGCGACCAGGCCGCGCAGTTCCTCGGAGCTCATCGAGCCGCGCCCGGCCGCCGGATCGCCGCCGAACAGCCGGACCATCAGGTTGGTGGAGTGGCCGAGCAGCCAGATCACCGGGCGCAGCGCCACCGACATCACGTCCACCACGGGGGCGGCGATCACCGCGATGGACTCGGCGCGCTGCAGGCCGATCCGCTTGGGGGTGAGCTCGCCGAGCACCAGCGAGACGTAACTGATCAGCAGGGTCAGGCCGACCAGGGCGAGGGCGTCCGCCACCCCCTGGGACAGCCCCGCCCGGACGAAGAGCGGGGCGACCTTGCCGGCCAGGGTGTCCGCGCCGAACGCGGCGGACAGGAAGCCCATGCAGGTCACGCCGACCTGGACGGCCGCCAGGAAGCGGTTGGGGTCGGCGGCCAGGTGCGCGGCCCGGGCCGAGCGCCGGGTGCCGTGCGCCTCCAGCGTCCGGATCTGGCCCTCGCGCAGCGAGATCAGCGAGATCTCCGCGACGTTGAACAGGCCGCCCAACAGGATGAAGACGAGGACGAGCGCGGCGTCCCCGAGGGTTTCGTTCACAGCGGGCCAGTGTAGGCGGCCGAGGTGTCCCGGCCCGGGCCTCCACCCCGGGGGCGAGCGGGCGAACACCCGCCCCGGAGGCGAAGCACCGGGTCGGAGCATCCCGGAGGACAGCAGACGGCCCGCCGCCCCCGGGCGGGGGTGGCGGGCCGTCGCAAGGGCCGTGCGGCGGGGCTCAGATGAGGCCCAGCTCCTGGACCGCGTCGCGCTCCTCGGTCAGCTCCTTGACCGAGGCGTCGATGCGGGCGCGGGAGAAGTCGGAGATCTCCAGGCCCTGGACGATCTCGAACTTGCCGTCCTTGGTGGTGACCGGGAAGGAGGAGATCAGGCCGGCCGGGACGCCGTAGGAGCCGTCGGAGACGACGCCCATGGAGGTCCAGTCGCCCTCGGCGGTGCCGTTGACCCAGGTGTGCACGTGGTCGATGGCGGCGTTGGCGGCCGAGGCGGCCGAGGAGGCGCCGCGGGCCTCGATGATGGCCGCGCCGCGCTTGGCGACGGTCGGGATGAAGTCGTTCTCCAGCCAGGCCTGGTCGCTGCCGACGGCCTCGAAGGCCGGCTTGCCGGCGATCTCGGCCTGGAAGATGTCCGGGTACTGGGTCGCGGAGTGGTTGCCCCAGATGGTGACGCGCTTGATGTCGGAGACCAGGGCGCCGGTCTTGCCGGACAGCTGGCCGACCGCGCGGTTGTGGTCCAGGCGGGTCATCGCGGTGAAGCGCTCGGCCGGGACGTCCGGGGCGTTGCGCTGGGCGATCAGGGCGTTGGTGTTGGCCGGGTTGCCGACGACCAGGACCTTGATGTCGTCCGCGGCGTGGGCGTTGATGGCCTTGCCCTGCGGGCCGAAGATGCCGCCGTTGGCCGACAGCAGGTCGCCGCGCTCCATGCCGGCCGTGCGCGGGCGGGCGCCGACCAGCAGCGCGACGTTGGCGCCGTCGAAGGCCACGTTCGGCTGGTCGGTGATGGTGATGTCGCGCAGCAGCGGGAACGCGCAGTCGACGAGCTCCATGGCGGTGCCCTCGGCGGCCTTGAGGCCCTGCGGGATCTCCAGGAGGCGCAGGTTCACCGGCACGTCGGCACCGAGCAGGTGGCCCGAGGCGATGCGGAAGAGCAGCGCGTAGCCGATCTGGCCGGCCGCTCCGGTGATGGTGACGTTGACGGGGGTGCGGGTCATTTCTACCTTCTCCAGCAAATCGCCAGGTGCCCCAGGCACACCGGCGCACTGGAGCCGAGGATGATCTCTCGACATCGAGAGACCGGCGTCAGGTTATCGCAAAGGGAAGCGTACGCCGCGTGTGCGGGCGTGGCTGATGCGTCACAGCGGGCTCCGCCCGGGAGGGCCCGGAACACTCCGCGGCCCCGCCCGGGAGTCCCGGGCGGGGCCGCGGCGCACGGCGCCCGATCGCGGTTCGGCGCTGCCGAGCCGCGGCTCAGTGCTCGGGCCGGCCGATCAGTGCTTGGGCCGGCCGATCAGCTGGCCGATGTTGTCCAGCAGCGGGACCTCCAGCCACGGGTTCGGCTGCGCGACCAGGGTCAGCAGCACGATCGAGGCGCCCAGGAAGGCCAGCACGATCACGTCGGTGAAGCGGCTGCGCACCGCCAGCATCCCGACCTCGGGCAGCACCAGCCGCAGCACCGCGCCGAGCAGTACGCCGCCGCCGAGGATCAGCAGCCCGTACTTGAAGCCGTCCTTGAAGTCGGCGAACCAGGTGACCGCGAGGCCGGCGCCGACCACCGACAGGACCAGCGTTATCGGCCACTGCCGGACCGGCAGGGCGTGGTCGCGCCCGAGGGCCGGGGCGGCCCCCTCGGGCGGCAGGGTGCCGGTGGTCTTGACCGGCCGTTGCCGGGACCGCGCCGGACGCGGTTCAGTCATGCTCGCCGTCCCTCGGGGGTCAGACGCCGGCGCGGCGCTCGGCCGCCTCGACGATGTTGTTGAGCAGCATCGCGCGGGTCATCGGGCCCACGCCGCCGGGGTTCGGGGAGATCCAGCCGGCCACCTCGGCCACCCCCGGGTGCACGTCGCCGACGATCTTGCCCTCGCTGCGGCTGACGCCGACGTCCAGCACCGCGGCGCCCGCCTTGACGTCCTCCGGCTTGACCAGGTGCGGCACGCCCGCGGCGGCCACGATGATGTCGGCCTTGCGCAGGTGCGCGCCGAGGTCCCGGGTGCCGGTGTGGCACAGGGTCACGGTGGCGTTCTCGCTGCGGCGGGTCAGCAGCAGGCCGATCGAGCGGCCGACGGTGACGCCGCGGCCGACCACGACGACCTCGGCGCCGTCGATCTCGACCTCGTGCCGGCGCAGCAGCTCGACGATGCCCAGCGGGGTGCACGGCAGCGGGCCCTCGATGCCCAGGGCCAGCCGGCCGAGCGAGGTCGGGTGCAGGCCGTCGGCGTCCTTGTCCGGGTCCATCAGCTCCAGGACCGGGTTCTGGTCCAGGCCCTTGGGCAGCGGCAGCTGGACGATGTAGCCGGTGCAGGTCGGGTCGGCGTTGAGCTCGCGGACGACGTCCTCGACGTCCTGCTGGGTGGCGGTGGCGGGCAGCTCGCGCTGGATCGAGGCGATGCCGACCTCGGCGCAGTCCTTGTGCTTGCCGTTGACGTACCAGCGGCTGCCCGGGTCGTCGCCGACCAGGACGGTGCCGAGGCCGGGCGTGACGCCCTTCGCCTTGAGGGCCGCCACGCGGGCGGCGAGTTCGGACTTGATCGCGGCGGCGGTGGCCTTGCCATCGAGAATCTGGGCAGTCATGACCCCATTCTCCCGGATCGCGGCCGCCTCCCGTACCGGGGCCGCCCCGGCGACCGGACGGGCACGGAAGGCCCGCACCACGTTGCGGTTGCGCCACAGTCTCCGCACCACGCCCACAACCGGCTGGACAGCGCGCTGCCGTCCGGTTGACGATATGCGGGCATCCCCTGCCGCGACCGGGCCCGGTGACGGGCCGACGGCCCCGCAGCAGGGCGTACCCGGGGGAAAGAGCCAGTGATCCGACCACAGCACACCGCGCAGCCAGACCGCCACGGCGCCCTCACCGCGCCGTGCCCGTCCTCGCGTTCGATCACTCGCCCGTCACAGCACTGAGCCGGCCGCGCCCGTCACCGCCGCCGGGCTGTCACCGCGCTCCGATACCGTCCCGTTCCGTCGGCGACCCGACTCGCCGACCGCAACCGGGCCCTCCGCCGTCCCGTCCCCGCGTTCCCGCAACTGCCCGGAGGCATCCATGAGTTACCCGCCCGACCCGAACAACCCGTACGGCCAGCAGCCGCCCGCGCCGGGCTACGGCTACCCGCAGCAGGCCCCGCCGCCGCCCGCGCCGGGCTACGGCTACCCGCCCCAGGCGGCCCCCGGTTACGGCTACGCGCCGGCCGTGCCGCAGTCCATGCCGGGCCTGGTGACGACCGCCCGGGTGCTGCTGTTCATCGTGGGCGGTGTGCAGGCGATCCTCGCGCTCGTCTACCTGCTCATAGGTGCCGCCGCCAAGGACGTCACCAACACGGCCAAGGCGACCACCAGCGACAACCCGTTCACCGCGCTGGGCGACGCCGCCGCCGGCATCCTGATCGTCGTCGCGGTCCTGTTCGCGCTGTTCGCCGCGCTCTCCATCACGCTGGGCGCCAAGTTCGGCAAGGGCGGCAACAACGTCCGGATCACCACCATCGTGTACGGCTCGCTCGGCAGCCTGGTCGGCCTGCTGATCCTGGCGGGCGCCGTCAGCGCCGGCACCGCCATCGGCTACGTGATGGCCGGTCTGTGGCTGGCCATCAGCATCATCTGGATCACCGCCATGTGCACCCAGGAGGGCTCCGGCTGGTTCAACCGGCCGCGCTACTGAGCACGCGGTACGACCACGACGAAGCGGCCCGGCCCCTCGACCGAGGGACCGGGCCGCTTCGTGCCGCTCAGTGGAAGAAGTGGCGGGCGCCGGTGAAGTACATCGTCACGCCGGCCTCCCGGGCCGCCTCGACGACCTGCTCGTCACGGATCGAACCGCCCGGCTGGACGATCGCCCGGACACCGGCGGCGATCAGGATCTCCGGGCCGTCCGGGAACGGGAAGAAGGCGTCCGAGGCGGCGTACGAGCCCTTGGCCCGCTCGCCGGCCCGCTCGACCGCGAGCTTGCAGGAGTCGACCCGGTTGACCTGGCCCATGCCGACGCCGACCGAGGCGCCGTCCTTGGCCAGCAGGATCGCGTTGGACTTGACGGCCCGGCAGGCCCGCCAGGCGAAGGCCAGCTCGGCCAGCTCGGCCGCGGACAGCGCCTCGCCGGCGGCCAGCGTCCAGTTCGCCGGGTCGTCGCCCTCGGCCTGCACCCGGTCCGCGTCCTGGAGCAGCACGCCGCCGGAGATCGGGCGGACCTCCTGGTGGTTGGCCGGGGCCCCGGGGGCGACCAGCACCCGCAGGTTCTTCTTCCGGGCCAGCACCTCGACCGCGCCGTCCTCGTACCCGGGGGCCACCACGACCTCGGTGAAGATCGGGGCGATCTGCTCGGCCAGCTCGACGGTGACCGGGCGGTTGACCGCGATCACGCCGCCGTACGCGGAGACCGGGTCGCACTCGTGCGCCTTGCGGTGCGCCTCGGCGACGTCGGCGCCGGTCGCGATGCCGCACGGGTTGGCGTGCTTGATGATCGCGACGGCCGGCTCGGCGTGGTCGTACGCGGCGCGGCGGGCGGCGTCGGTGTCGACGTAGTTGTTGTACGACATCTCCTTGCCGTGCAGCTGCTGGGCACCGGCCAGGCCGCCGGTGCCGTCGCTGTACAGCGCGGCGCCCTGGTGCGGGTTCTCGCCGTAGCGGAGCACGTTCTGGCGCTCCCAGGTGGCGCCCAGGAACTCGGGGAACCGCTCGTCGCTGGGGGCGTAGCCGGCCTCGAACCAGGAGGCGACGGCCACGTCGTAGGCGGCGGTGTGGGCGAACGCGGCACCGGCCAGGCGCTTGCGGGTGGCCAGGTCGAAGCCGCCCTCGCGGACGGCGGTCAGCACGTCGGCGTAGCGGGCCGGGTCGACCACGACGGCCACCGACGGGTGGTTCTTGGCGGCGGCGCGGACCATGCTCGGGCCGCCGATGTCGATCTGCTCGACGCACTCGTCCGGGGTGGCGCCCGAGGCGACGGTGGCCTTGAACGGGTAGAGGTTCACCACGACCAGGTCGAAGGGCTCGACACCGAGCTCGGCCAGCTGCGCGCGGTGCGACTCCAGGCGCAGGTCGGCGAGCACGCCGGCGTGCACGCGCGGGTGCAGCGTCTTCACGCGCCCGTCCAGGCACTCCGGGAAGCCGGTCAGCTCGGAGACCTCCGTCACCGGGACGCCGGCGGCGGCGATCCGGCCGGCGGTGGAGCCGGTGGAGACGATGGCGACCCCGGCGGCGTGCAGGCCCTGGGCCAGCTCCTCCAGACCGGTCTTGTCGTACACGCTGATCAGCGCGCGACGGATCGGACGGATGTTCTCCGAAACGGGGGGCGTGGTGGAGCTCGCGCTCATGCCGGGATCCATACCTTTCGGTCCTCGATGCGGTGACCTTCGCGGGCCAGCCGGCCCACGACGTCGACGAGCAGCTTGCGCTCGACAGTCTTGATGCGCTCGTGCAGCGCGTCGCCGCCATCGGCGTGGTCGGCGTCGAGCACCTCGACGACGCCCTGCGCGATGATCGGCCCGGTGTCCACTCCGGCGTCGACCAGGTGGACGGTGCAGCCGGTGACCCTCACCCCGTACGCGAGCGCGTCGGTGACGCCGTGGGCACCGGGGAAGGACGGCAGCAGTGCGGGGTGGGTGTTGACGATCCGCCCCGCGAAGGCCGCGATGAACTCGGGGCCGAGGATCTTCATGAAGCCGGCCGTGACCACCAGGTCGGGCTGGTGGGCGGCGACGGAGGCGGTCAGCGCGCGGTCCCAGTCGGCCCGGTCCGCGAAGTCCTTCACCCGGTGGACGAAGGTCGGCAGGCCCGCCCGCTCGGCACGCTCCAGGCCGGCGATCCCGTCCCGGTCCGCGCCCACGGCCACGATCCCGGCGCCGTACGCCGGGTCGGCGGCGGCGTCGATCAGGGCCTGGAGGTTGGTACCGGAGCCGGAGACCAGCACCACCAGGCGGGCCGGTCCGGGCGTACGGGGCGGGAAGAGCTGGGCGGGGGCGGCGGCCACTGCGCGATTCTCCGTAGGTCGGGCGCCGCCCGCTGGTACGTCCACCGGCGGTGGGGCCACTACGAACGGCAGGTCGAGCGAGGGGGAACACCAGGAGAACCCGCCGCGACGCGGGACCGGGGGAACCCGTGGGAGCTGCTGACCGTCACCACGATAACGGCTGGTCGGAGGCCCCCTGCACCCTCCCTACGGCGCTACGCGCGTAGTTGAGACGGGGATCTCCTCGGGCCCTGCGCACCGGAGTTGCGGGCGACCGGCCCCGGTACGGGCAGGCCCCCGACGGACCCTCGAACGCTTGCGGGATCATTGGGGCGGAGGAGACCGCCCCCGAGCACGACCCTCCGCACGAGCCCCGACCGAGAAGGAACGGCTGAACCCATGAGCAGCGGCGACGACACCGACGAGCGCAACCCCTTCGCGCCGCCGCCCGCGGACGCCCCGGACCAGCCGTGGCGGCCGCGCAGCCCCTGGCCCGGCCAGGGTCCGGAGGGCGACGGCGGCCAGTCCGGCGGTCCCGGCGGCGACCGCCCGCCGCACCCGCAGCAGTGGGGACCGGGCCCCGGCGAGGGTGGGCCCGGCCGTCGCCCCCAGGGTCCGCAGCCGCCCCGGCTCGACCTGGCGAACCCGGCCCACCGCAAGGCGCGCAACGCCGCGCTGGCCGGACCGTTCGCGCTGGTCTCCCTGTTCACCGGCTTCCACTGGATCGCCCTGCTGGCCGGCGTGCTCGGCATCGTCTGGGGCGTCGGCGCGCTCCGGGCCGGGCGGGCCGCGGCCGCCCCGGCTCCCGCGGCGGCGCCGGCCGGGGCGTACGGCCAGGCAGGCCCGTACGGTCAGACCGGCCCGTACGGCCAGGCAGGCCCCGGCGGCGCCCCGGCGCCGAACCCGCTCACCCCGGCCGCGCTCGCCGGGATCCTCACCGGCGCGATGACCGTCGTGGTCGCCACCTCGGTGATCGGGCTCAGCGTCCACTACCGGGACTACGTCACCTGCGTGCGGGACTCGCTCACCAACGTCGGCGCCGAGAACTGCGACCGGTACGCGCCGCAGTGGTACGTGGACTTCAGCGGGAACGCCGAGTAGCGGGCAGGGCCCAGGAACGGGAGCGCCCAGGGGCGGGAACGCCGAACGGCCGGCCCGACCGGGGTCAGTCGGCGGGGCGCCGGGCGGACAGCCGCAGCACGAGGGCGTGGGCACCGGCGCGCAGCCGCAGTGCGCTCCGGCGCGTCCGGGTCGCGAGCCGGGCGTAGGCGCCCGCGCCGGACGCCGGGGCCCGGACCAGGTCCCCGGCCGGAGCGCCGGCCGGGTCGTCGTCCAGTGTCTCGGCCGGGTCCTCGGCCGGGGCGGGGCCGAGCGCGCGGTACCGCACCAGCAGGGCGCCCGGCACCGCCACCAGGGCGAGCCAGCCCGCCGCCGCCAGGCCCGTCCACCACGGCACCGGTCCCAGCCGGGCCATCCGCTCGGCCGCCAGCGCCCCGCCGGACAGCCAGCCCAGCACCGTCGCCCCGGCGCCGAGCAGCAGCGCGGCCGCCAGGGCCGCCGTCGCCGTCGCCGCGGGCGGCCACGGTCCGCCCCCGCCCGACGGGGAGGGCCGGCCCGCCGCCGCCCGGCCCAGCAGGAGCGCGGGCACCAGCCCCGCCAGCAGCGGGAGCAGCAGCGCGGCCAGCCGCCAGCCGCCCGGGCCCTCCTGGGGCAGCAGGGCGAACAGCGGGAACTCCGGCACCGCGCCGAGTTCCGTCCCGCCCGGCGACACCAGCGACCCGGCGCCGACCTCGAAGCCCGGGCCCAGCGCGTACGCGGCGCCCCACAGCACCGCGTTCGGCAGCAGCACCACGGTGACCAGCAGCAGCCCGACCAGCGCGGCGGGCCCGCCGCCGAGCAGCGCCATCCCGCGCCCGCCCCCGGCCACCGCGTCCAGCACCGCCGCCACCGCCACCAGCAGCCCGCCCGCCGCGAGCAGCCCCGCCGCGGCCGCGCCCGCCGCCCGGCACACCGCGGGCGTGCCCCCGGTCGGCCGCCAGCCCGGCGGGAGCCGGTCGAACAGCGCCTCGGCATGGATCCACCCCACGCCGTCGGCCCCCTCCGTCCTGCCGGTCCTCTCCGTCCCGGCGGCTCCGCCGGACCGTACGCCCGCCGCCGTCGCCAGCCCGGCCACCAGGCCCACCACCAGCAGGTCCGGCAGCACCCGGCTGCGGAACAGCCCGGCGCCCGCGCTGTGCAGCGCCACCACGACCGCCACCGCGCAGTACCCCGCCCAGAGCGCCAGCGGGCCGCCCCAGCGCGAGCGCAGCCCCCGCCGTGCCGCCACCCCGGCCCCCGCCCGGTACAGCCGCACCACGGCCAGGGCCCCGAGCAGCAGCGGAGTGACCGTCAGCGGGGCGTCCGCGCCGCCGCGCAGGACCGGCGCGCCGTGCCCGAGCAGCCAGAGCGCACCCGCCAACCGGGTGGCGCCGGCCGCATCGGAGTCCGCGTACGGCGTCGCCACCCAGAGCCCGAGGACCGGCACCCCGACCACCGCGAGACCGACCAGCGCCGTCCGCACCCCCGCCAACAGGTCGGCCAGCGCCGGGCGTCCACCCAATTCGCCGGGCACTTCCAGGAGCGGACGGCCCATCAGCTGCGTCATGCGCCTCATGGTGCCAAGGCGACTCGCCATGCTCCGTGAACCGGCAAACCGCCGCCGTGTCCCAGATTATTGTCTTATGCGCCTTTTCAGACCCTGCCCCCAAGCCGCCGCCGCCCCGGCCCGGAGCGTCTGATGACCACGCCACCCGCCCGTGCCACCGATCCCCTGCGGAAGCTGACCCCCCGTGAGGCCCAGGCCCTCACCCACCTGGCCGCCGGACACGGCCTCGATCACACCGCCGCCGCACTCGGCGTCACCACCGCGACCGCCCGCAGTTATCTGCACCGGGCCATGCGCAAACTCGGCTGCCCCACCGAAGCCGCCGCGATCGCCCTGCTCAGGACCGCACCCCCGACCGGCCCGGGCCGGCGCCCCCCGGCCGCCCCCACCGGCACCGACCGTACGCGAGTGGCCCCCACTGCCCCGGGAGAACGCAGCGGCATGACCAAGACCACCCCGACCGGCGGGAAACCCGGCACCGACAGCGACCGCCGCCACCGCTCCCCCGGCGTCGGCACCGGACCCGGTGCCGGGCCCGGGCCCGGCCGGTCGACGGCGCACGGCGAGCCCGGCACCCCGGCGGCCTCCGGGCCGAGCCAGCAGTCCGGCCAGCACCAGGGCCAGCACCAGGCCCAGCACCAGGCCCAGCAGCAGGGCCCGTCCGCGCGTCCAGGGCCCGCCCCGGGCAAGCCCGAGGGTCGGCGCCGTCGTCCCGCGGACGGGGCGCGCGGCCCACAGGGAGCCGCGCGCAAGCCGGGCACCCCCACCGCCCCCACCGCCGCCGCAGTCACCGCCCCGACCGCCGCCCCGGGACCGGCCGCTCCGCAGCCACCCGCGGCCGCCCGGCCCGCGGCCGCGTCCGGTCCCGGTCCCGATTCCGCCCCCGGCGGGCGCGACGTCGCCGACTCCCGTGAACGGATCAGCGCGGCCCTCAGCGAGGCGGGCCACGGACGGGACCTGACGGAGAGCTTCGAGGAGCTGTACGAGGCCGCGCACACCCGGCTGGTGCAGCAGGTGTTCCTGCTGACCGCCTGCCGCCACCGCGCGGTGCACTGCGTGCGGCGGGCGTTCGGGGAGGCCCGGCAGGACTGGGGCGGGGTGGTCGGCTCGGGCGATCCGGAGGGCTGGGTGCGGGTGCGGGCCTGCGAGCTGGCACTGTCGCCGTGGCGGCGCGGCGGCCCCCGGCGGGTGCACGCGTGGACGCTGCCGCACCGGCGGATCCGGGTCCGGCCGGCCGACGAGGCCCAGTCGGTGCTGCCGGACCACGACCGGCTGACCGACCGGGACAAGGCGCTGTTGAAGGCCCTGCGGCGGCTGTCCCGGCCGCAGCGGCGGGCGCTGGTGCTGCACGACGGGCTGGGGCTGCCGGCGGCGGCCGTCGCGGTGGAGGTGGAGTCGACCCGGGCGGCCGCCGAGGGGCGGGTGTGGGCCGCGCGGGCGGCGCTGGCGCAGTGGGTGCCGGAGCTGGTGGGGCCGGACCCGGCGGCGCCGGGGTTCGCGGACGGGCTGAGCGGGCTGCTGCACCGGGCGGCGGTGCGGGGCTGCCCGGAGCCGCACCGGGCGCCGGTACCGGTGCTGCGGGCCAAGCACCGGATGGGCACGGCCGCCCGGACGGGCGCGGCGGTGCTGCTGACGGTGGCCGTGGGCGGGGCGACGGTGGCGACGCTCTCCGGGCTGCGCCCGGCGGCGCTGTTCCACCGGCCGGAGCAGCCGGTCCCCGCGCTTTGCGTGCCGGCCCCGACGGCGGAGGTGGAGGCCCCGGGCGTGCCGCTGCTGCCGGGCGGGGCGCCGAACGGCATCACCAGCCTGTGGTGCAGTCCGACGCCGGGGCTGGAGGCGGTGGTGGCGGAGCCGCAGGCCCAGGCGGTCGCGCGCTGGGAGCTGCCGGCCGCGGCCCGGGGCGTGGCCCCGCCGCCGCAGCAGGACCCGGCGGTCTGCCCGACCTGGTCGCCGCTGCCCTGCGCCACCGGTCCGGGGCACTGACGCGCCGACCCGTCGGCACCGGGAACGGCGAGCGCCCCCGCCCACAGGGGCGGGGGCGCTCGGCGCGCGGGTGACCGGGATCAGCCCTTGGCGGCGATGATCTCGCGGGCCAGGCGGGCGGTCTCGGACGGCGTCTTGCCGACCTTGACACCGGCGGCCTCGAGGGCCTCCTTCTTCGCCTGGGCGGTGCCCGAGGAGCCCGAGACGATGGCGCCGGCGTGGCCCATGGTCTTGCCCTCGGGGGCGGTGAAGCCCGCGACGTAGCCGACGACCGGCTTGGTGACGTGCTCGGCGATGTAGGCCGCGGCACGCTCCTCGGCGTCGCCACCGATCTCACCGATCATGACGATGATCTCGGTCTCCGGGTCCTCCTGGAAGGCCTTGAGAGCGTCGATGTGGGTGGTCCCGATGACCGGGTCACCGCCGATGCCCACGGCCGAGGAGAAGCCGATGTCGCGCAGCTCGTACATGAGCTGGTAGGTCAGGGTGCCCGACTTCGAGACCAGACCGATCTTGCCGGAGGTGGTGATGTCGGCCGGGATGATGCCGGCGTTCGACTGTCCGGGGCTGATCAGACCGGGGCAGTTCGGGCCGATGATCCGGGTCTTGTTGCCCTTCGAACCGGCGTGCGCCCAGAAGGCGGCGGTGTCGTGCACCGGAACGCCCTCGGTGATGACGACGGCCAGGCCGATCTCGGCGTCGATGGCCTCGATGACGGCGGCCTTGGTGAAGGCCGGCGGCACGAAGAGGACGGAGACGTCGGCGCCGGTCTCCTTCATGGCCTCGGCGACGGAGCCGAAGACCGGGATCTCGGTGCCGTCGACGTCGACCGTGGTGCCGGCCTTGCGCGGGTTGACACCGCCGACGATCTGGGTGCCGGAGGCGAGCATGCGGCGGGTGTGCTTCATGCCCTCGGCGCCGGTCATGCCCTGGACGATGACCTTGCTGTCCTTGGTAAGGAAGATAGCCATGGTGTTAAGTCCCCTTCCTTACTTGTTGGCCAGCTCGGCGGCGCGGTCAGCGGCGCCGTCCATGGTGTCCACGCGCTGGACCAGCGGGTGGTTGGCGTCGTCGAGGATCTTGCGACCCAGCTCCGCGTTGTTGCCGTCCAGGCGGACGACCAGCGGCTTGGTGACGTTCTCGCCCTTGCTCTCCAGGAGCGCGAGGGCCTGCACGATGCCGTTGGCGACCGCGTCACAGGCGGTGATGCCACCGAAGACGTTGACGAAGACCGACTTGACGTCGGGGTCGCCCAGGATGATCTCCAGGCCGTTCGCCATGACCTCGGCGGAGGCGCCGCCACCGATGTCCAGGAAGTTGGCGGGCTTGACGCCGCCGTGGTTCTCACCGGCGTAGGCGACCACGTCGAGGGTGCTCATGACGAGGCCCGCGCCGTTGCCGATGATGCCGACCTGGCCGTCGAGCTTGACGTAGTTCAGGCCCTTGGCCTTGGCAGCGGCCTCCAGCGGGTTGGCCGCGGCCTTGTCCTCGAGCGCCTCGTGCTCGGGCTGACGGAACTCGGCGTTCTCGTCCAGGGAGACCTTGCCGTCGAGCGCGATGATCTTGCCGTCGCCGGACTTGATCAGCGGGTTGACCTCGACGAGGAGGGCGTCCTCCTTGATGAAGACGGTCCACAGCTTCTGCAGGACGTCGGCGACCTGGTCGGCGACCTCGGCCGGGAACTTCGCCGCGGCGACGATCTCGGCGGCCTTCTCCGGGGTGCAGCCCTCGTTGGCGTCGACCGGGATCTTGGCGAGCGCCTCGGGGTTCTGCTCGGCGACGACCTCGATCTCCACGCCGCCCTCGACGCTGGCCATGGCCAGGAAGGTGCGGTTGGTGCGGTCCAGCAGGAACGAGACGTAGTACTCGTCCTTGATGTCCGCGGTCTGGGCCAGCATCACCTTGTGAACGGTGTGGCCCTTGATGTCCATACCGAGGATCGCCTCGGCCTTGGCGACGGCGTCGGCCGGGTCGGCGGCGAGCTTCACGCCACCGGCCTTGCCACGGCCGCCGACCTTCACCTGAGCCTTGACGACGGCGCGTCCGCCGAAGCGCTCGGCGATGGCGCGAGCGGCTTCGGGGGTCTCGATGACATCACCGTCAAGCACGGGCACGCCGTGCTTGGCGAAGAGGTCCCTCGCCTGGTACTCGAACAGGTCCACGTGTGTTCGTCCTTGTTCGTGGTCGCGGATTGTGTCTCTACGAGCGTGCCACGGCAGGATCTTCGCTGCGGGTCGTCGAAGCGGTGCGGGTACGCAGAGGTACGGCCTTGCGGCCCACACAGCCACGGGCGCACACGTCAATCAACACGCGCGTCACGTCCGTCTGGCAGGTTATCCCCGTGGGACGGGACTGTTCCGCCCGGGGCCTGTCCGCCATGGGTGAGAACCGTCACAGATCGGCCTCCGGCCATCGACGGCACCCGCGGTCCACCGATCGAGTGATTCACACGTTCGAGTGAAGTCGTCACCGCCCCGGTCAGAGCTCCAGGGGCTACCGGTCAGAGCGCTCCGTCGGCCGCCCCCGTCGGGTGCTGCGGGATCGGACGCTTCTCGATCGCCGCCGCCATGATCCCGGGGAAGGCGTCCGGGGTGCAGGCGAAGGCCGGGGCGCCGAGCGCGGACAGGGCGGCGGCGTGGGCGTGGTCGTACGCGGGCGCGCCCTCGTCGGACAGCGCGAGCAGCGCGACGAACTGGACGCCCGCCGCCTTCATCGCGGCGACCCGCCGCAGCATGCCGTCCCGGACGCCGCCCTCGTACAGGTCGCTGATCAGCACCACGACGGTCTCCGACGGCCGGGTGATCCTCGACTGGCAGTAGGCGAGGGCCCGGTTGATGTCGGTGCCGCCGCCGAGCCGGGTGGCGAACAGGACGTCCACCGGGTCGGCCAGCTGCTCGGTGAGGTCGACCACCGAGGTGTCGAAGACGACCAGCCGGGTGTCCAGGCTGCGCATCGAGGCGAGCACCGCGCCGAACACCGCGGCGTGGACGACGGACGGCGCCATCGAGCCGGACTGGTCGACGCAGAGGATGACGTCCTTCTTCACCGCCCGCCGGGCCCGGGCGTGGCCGACCAGCCGCTCGGGCACGACGGTGCCGTGCTCGGGCAGGTAGTTCCTCAGGTTGGCCCGGATCGTCCGGTCCCAGTCGATGTCCCGGTGGCGCGGCCGGTTCACCCGGGCGCTGCGGTCCAGGGCGCCGCCCAGGGTGGTCCTGGTCCGATCGGCCAGTCGGCGCTCCAGGTCGGCGACCACCTTGCCGACCACGGCCCGGGCGGTCTCCCGGGTGGTCTCGGGCAGCACGTGCCCGAGCGACAGCAGGGTGCCGACCAGGTGCACGTCCGGCTCGACGGCCTCCAGCATCTCCGGCTCCAGCAGCAGCCGGTCCAGGCCGAGCCGGGTGATCGCGTCCTGCTGCATCAGCTGGACGACGGTGGACGGGAAGTACTCCCGGATGTCGCCCAGCCAGCGGGCCACCTGCGGGGCCGAACCGCCCAGCCCGGCACCGCGGCGGCCGCCCCGGGGCGTCCTGCCGCCCTCCTCGGGCGCACCCCGGTAGAGCGCGGCGAGGGCGCCGTCCATCGCGGCGTCGCGACCGCGCAGGGTGCAGCCGGTCCCGTCGGCCGCGCCGCCGAGCACCAGGCGCCAGCGGCGCAGCCGTTCGTCGGTCGGGGTCGCTGCCATCGGGTCCTCCTGGTGCGGCGGGCGGGTCGGGGGGCGGCCGGGGTCAGGTGTCGCGGCCGGCGGGCTGGCGGGGGATCCGCGGGCGGACGCCGAGCAGTACGGCCAGCACCGGGACGGCCGCGTCGGCGCGGTCCGGGTCCAGTGCGCCGCCGGTCCCGGGCGCCGCCGGGGCGGCGTCCAGCGGACCGGCCGCGACCCGGCCGCCGATGGTGGTGCGCACGCCCGCCTCCAGCCCGGCGAAGGTGCGCCGCAGCAGTGGCAGGACATCGGTGAACACCTCGCCGCCGACCCCGCAGAGCCACTCGTCCAGCAGGGCGAGCAGCCGGGGGTCGTGCAGCAGCAGGGCGCCGCCGCCGGCGAGGAAGCCCTCGACCCAACCGGCCGCGTCGGCCGGGGCGTTGGCCGTCGAGAGCACCAGCCGGAGCCGCCGGCCGACCTCCTCCGCGTCCAACCGGCCGTCGTCCAGCAGCAGCCGGACGGCGCGGCCGCGCAGCAGGCCGGGGACGCCGGTGGCCGGGGCGCCGGCGGGCTCGCGGCGGGCCAGCGAGCGCAGGGCGGTGGCCCAGCGGTCGGGCAGTCCGTCGGGCAGTCCGTCGGGGGCCCCGGCGGCATCGGCGACAGCAGCGGTACCGGTGGCGGTGCCGGGGTCGGCGGCGGCCGGGCCCGGGCCCGGGCCGAGCAGGGCGATCGCGCCGTGCACCTCGTCGATCCGGGCCCGCATCGCCGCCGCGCCGTCCGTGTCCAGGCCGACGCAGGCGGGTGGCAGCCCGACGCAGACCCGCTCGGCCAGCCCGGCCGCGGCCCCGGCCAGCGCGCCGTGGTCGGTGCCGCGCACGTCGCCGTAGCGCAGCGCCCGGACCAGCGCCGGCAGCGCGGCCGCCAGGTGCGCGACGTCGGTGTCCAGGGCCGCGCAGTCCGCCAGCACCCGCATCACCGCGGGCAGCGCACCGGACAGCCCGGCCAGCAGGCAGGTCTCCACCAGGCCGGTCAGCTCGGCGAGTTCGACGGCGGCACGGGCGGTGCCGACCGCCTTGCCGACGGCGGCCTGCTCCACCGTGGTGCCCCACTGGGCGGCCTCGGCGATCCGGACCGCGAACTCCGGCTGCCAGCAGAGCCGCCAGCTCTCCCGGAAGGTGCCGGTGGAGTTGACCGGGGACCGGGCCGGCACGCCCCACCCGACGCCCAGCAGCCGCAGCCGGTGCAGCAGCCGGGAGCGGGCCGCGTCGGTGTCCTTGCGCAGGTCGAGGTCGAGATCCCGGGGCGCGGCCTCCGGTCTGAGCCGCAGCGAGCGCTGCAGCCGGGCCAGGTCTCGCTGCAGCGGCACCGCCGGTGCGTCGTCCGGCACCTCGCCGAGCGCGTCGCCGACCACCAGGCGGTCCCGGACGAGTTCCAGCGCGACGTCCGAACCCTCGCAGAGCACCGCGCGGACGGCGTCCAGGGTCTCGGTCAGCCCGGCGAGCGGGCGGCCGCGCAGCACCGCGAGGGTCTCGGCGAGTCGGACCGCCTCGATCACGTGGGCGGAGGAGACCGGGTGGTCCTCGGCGCGCAGCAGGTCGGCGGCCCGGGTGAGCCAGCGCGGCACCGGGTCGCCCTCGGTGCTGAACAGGTGGTGGTACCAGCCGGGCGACCGGACGCCCGCGCCGTAGCCGGCGGCCTGGGAGAGCCGGCGGTGCGTCCACGGGATCCAGGTGATGTCCGCCCGCACCTTCTTCGGCAGCCCGGCGAGCAGGGCCCGGTCGTGCGCGACGGTGGGCACGGTCGCCAGCGCGGGCACGTGGAAGGCGCCGCAGACCACGGCGATCCGGCGGTGACCGGCCCGCCGGGCGGCCCGGATCCGCTGGCGCATGTGGGCCTCGCGCAGCTCGTCCCGGCGGGACTCGCCGAGGCCCTCGGCGCGCAGCGCCGCCATCGCCTCGGCGACGGCGGCGAACGGTGCCAGCGCGTCCGTGCCGGGGGCGCGGTGCTCGACCACGTCCTCCCACCAGCGCTCCGGGTCGTCGTGGCCGGCGGCCCCGGCGAGCAGCGCCAGCGGGTCCGCGGGCAGTTCCTCGGCGGCCTCCCCGCCCTCCTCGGCCGGGTCGTCCGCCCGGCCCCAGGGGCGGTCCCCCGCGGCCGGTGCGAAGGCGTACCCGGCGGGCAGGTCGATGAAGTGCACCGGCAGGCCGTGGTCCACCGCGTACCGGATCGCCACCCACTCCGGGGAGAACGCGGCGTACGGCCAGAACGCGGCCCGCGACGGGTCGTCCACCGCGTGGGCGAGCAGGGCGACCGGCGGCACCAGGTCCTTCCCGGCCGCCAGGTGGACGACGGCGTCGGCCTCGACCGGGCCCTCGATCAGCACCGCGTCCGGCCGCCACTGCGCCAGCGCGGCCGCCACCGCCCGGGCCGAGCCGGGGCCGTGGTGCCGGATGCCCAGCAGGGCGACCTCCGAGGTCACGCCGTCACCTCGCGGGCCGCGCGGTAGAAGTCCTTCCAGCCCTCGCGCTCGCGCACCACCCCTTCGACGTACTCGCGCCACACCGCCCGGTCCGCCACCGGGTCGCGGACGACCGCGCCGAGGATGCCGGCCGTCACGTCCCCGGCGCGCAGCACGCCGTCGCCGAAGTGGGTGGCCAGGGCCAGGCCGTTGGTCACCACCGAGATCGCCTCGGCGGTGGAGAGGGTGCCGCTCGGGGTCTTGACCTTCGTCCGGCCGTCCACGGTGAGACCGGCCCGCAGCTCCCGGAAGACCGTCACCACGCGCCTGATCTCCTCGGCGCCGCCAGGCAGTTCGGGCAGGTCGAGGGAGCGGCCGAGCTGGTTGACCCGGCGGGTGACGATGTCGACCTCCTCGTCCAGCGAGCCGGGCAGGGGCAGCACCACGGTGTTGAAGCGGCGGCGCAGCGCGCTGGACAGCTCGTTGACGCCGCGGTCCCGGTCGTTGGCAGTGGCGATCACGTTGAAGCCGCGCACGGCCTGCGTCTCGCCGCCCAACTCCGGTACCGGCAGGGTCTTCTCGGACAGGATGGTGATCAGACCGTCCTGCACGTCGGCCGGGATGCGGGTGAGCTCCTCGATCCGGGCGAGCTTGCCGTCCGCCATCGCCCGCATCAGCGGCGAGGGCACCAGGGCGTCCCGGCTGGGGCCTTGGGTCAGCAGCCGGGCGTAGTTCCAGCCGTACCGGACGGCCTCCTCGGGGGTGCCCGCGGTGCCCTGCACCAGCAGCGTGGAGTCGCCGCTGACCGCGGCGGCCAGGTGCTCGGACACCCAGGTCTTCGCGGTGCCGGGCACGCCGAGCAGCAGCAGCGCGCGGTCCGTCGCCAGGGTGGTGACGGCGACCTCGACGATCCGGCGCGGACCGATGTACTTGGGGGTGATCCGGGTGCCGTCCGGCAGCTCGCCGCCGAGCAGGTACGTCGCCACGGCCCACGGCGAGAGCTTCCAGCGCTCGGGGCGCGGGCGGTCGTCCTGGGCGGCCAGCGCGGCCAGTTCGCCGGCGAACGCGTCCTCGGCGTGCTGCCGCAGAACGTCGGTCATGGGGGCTCCTTGAGGTCGGCCGCCGGGCTCGCGGGTGCCCCGGTGGCGAGGTGAACGGAGGGAGCCAGGTCGGCGTCCCGGCCTGTGGGAACCACCTTGCAACGCGGCACTGACAACCGCCGGACGGGCGCCGGACGGGTGCCGGACGGGCCGTCAGCCACTGTCAGTGCCCCCGCCTACCGTCGGTCGCATGGAGGAACGCTGGAGCACCGAACACGTCCTGTCGCTGGCCCCTGACGCCGCGTCGCGCAAGGCCGCGGGCGAGCTGTCCGCGCCCGCGCCCTGGACCGGCACGGGCACCGACGGCGCCGCCCTCTGGGGCGAGTGCCGGGGCGGCGGCCGCACGCCGTACCGCACCGTGATCGAACTCGCCACGCCCGCCTACCGGTGCAGCTGCCCCGGCCGGAAGCTCCCGTGCAAGCACGCGCTCGGACTCCTCCTGCTGTGGAGCGGCGCCCCCGAGGCCGTGCCGGCCGGCGAGCCCGCCGACTGGGCGGCCGAATGGCTGGAGGCCCGGCAGGAACGGGCCGAGAAGCCCGCGAGCGCCCCGGCCGACCCGGAAGCCGCCCGCCGCCGGGCCGAGCGGCGCGGCGCCCGGGTCGCGGCCGGCGCGGCCGAACTGCGGCTGCGGCTCGCCGACCGGATCCGGCACGGCCTGGCCGACCAGTCCTCGGCCGGCCCCTGGGAGGAGGTCGCGGCCCGGATGGTCGACGCCCAGGCCCCCGGACTCGCCACCCGGGTACGGGAGTTGGACACCCTGCCGGAGGACCGGCTGCTGGAGGAGTACGCGATGCTGCACCTGCTGGCCACCGCCGCCACCCGGGTCGACGAGCTGCCGCCCGCGCTGGCCGCCACCGTCCGCGCCCGGGTCGGCTACACCCTGGACGCCGCCGAGGTACTCGCCGGCCCGACCGTACGGGACCGCTGGCTGGTGCTCGGCAGCCGCACCGTGCCGATGGAAGGGGCGGCCGACGAACGGCTCACCACCCGCCGGGTCTGGCTGCGCGGCGCCAAGACCGGCCGCCCCGCCCTGCTGCTCGCCTTCGGGCGCCCCGGCCGGGCCCCCGACCTCGCCCTGCCCACCGGCCACCTGCTGGAGGCCGAACTCGCCTACCACCCCGGCGCCCGCCCGCTGCGCGCCGTGCTCGGCACCCGCTACGGCGCCCCCGGGCCCGGCCCGGCCGCCCCGCCCGCCGGGCTCACCGTCGCCGAGGCGGTCGCCGGGTACGGCGGCGCGGTGGCCGACGACCCGTGGCTGGACAGCTGGCCGACCGTGCTCGCCGGGGTCGTCCCGGTCCGCGCCCCGGACGGCTGGCACCTGACGGACGGCCGCCACACCGTTCCGGTACGGCCCTCGGCCGTCCCCGAGGCCGCCCTGTGGCGGCTGGCCGCGGTCTCCACCGGCCGCCCGCTGACGGTCTTCGGCGAGTACGGCCACCAGGGTTTCGCCCCGGTCACCGCCTGGACCGCCGAGCACCGCCCGGTCGGCCTCACGTCCGTCTAGGCCCTGTCCGGCCGATCTTGCCGGGCGCGCCCGCGCCCCAAGGAGAACCCGACGTCCCAGGAGAACCGACGATGACCCTCACCCAGGACCCGTGGGAGCCGCTGCGGACCAGCGCCCTGCTCGGCACCGACCGGCGCCCGCTGCCGCCCACCGCGCTGCCGCTCGCCGAGGCCGTGGACCCGTCCGACCCGGCCACCGCCCTGCTGGAGCTGGCCGCGCTGGCCACCGTCCGCCGCCGGGCCGGCGCCCTGCCGGTACCGGCCGCCGGGCCGCCCGGGCCGCCCGCCCCCGAGGACCCCCGCCCCGAACTGCCCGAGGCCGCCGCCCGCCGGCTGGCCGTCCTGCTCGGCGGGCGCACCGGCGGCACCGGCGGCGCCACCCTGGCCAACCTCGCCGAGCTGCTGCCGCAGTGGCTCGCCGCCGCCCGGGCCGCGGGCCTGCGGCCGCCCGCCGCGCTGATCCCCGGGCTGCTCGACGCCGCCCGGGCCCGCAGCGAACTGCGCTCCGACGCCGTCGCGCTGGCCGGTCCGCCGGGCCGCTGGCTGGCCGCGCAGAACCCCGACTGGCGGTTCGTGCTGCGCACCACCGCCGCCTGGCCGGCCCGGCGACCGGCGACCCCGGGCACCCCGGACGACCCGGCCGACCACCGGCTGTGGCACGAGGGCCTGTTCGCCGAGCGGGTCACCCACCTGACCCTGCTGCGCCGCCACGACCCGGCCGCCGGGCTGGAGCTGCTGCGCAGCACCTGGCCCACCGAGCGCGCCGAGGACCGGCTGCTCTTCCTGGACGCCCTCCAGGACGGCCTCTCCCCCGCCGACGAGCCCTTCCTGGAGGCCGCCCTGGGTGACCGCAGCAAGAACGTCCGCGCCACCGCCGCCGAACTGCTCTCCACCCTGCCCGACTCGGCGCTCGCCCGGCGGATGGCCGAGCGGGCCCGGGCCGCCGTCCGGCTCGCCGACAGCGGCACCCATCTGCTGGTCACCCCGCCCACCGAGTGCGACGAGCGGATGCAGCGCGACGGCATCGCCCCCAAGTCCCCCACCGGGCGCGGCGAACGGGCCTGGTGGTTCGGCGAGTTGGTGGCCGCCGCGCCGCTGTCGGTCTGGCCGGCCGACACCGGTCTGACGCCCGAGCGGCTGCTCGCGCTGCGGGTCGGCGACAGCGTGGACGAGACCAGCAGCAGCTGGGCCGACGACCTGCGGGAGGCCTGGGCGCGCGCCGCCGTGCGCCAGCACGACGCCGACTGGGCCCGGGCCCTGCTCGGCCCGGCCCCCGCCCCACCGGCCCGGGGCGCCGGGCGGGCCCGGGGCGCGCGGGTCACCGGCGCCCCGGCGAAGCTGCTGGCCGTGCTCCCGCCCGAGGAGCGGGCCGCCTGGACGGCCGCCTTCGTCGAGGTGCACGGCCTGGCCGAGGCCTTCCAGCTGCTCGGGGCCTGCGCCACCCCGTGGACGCCGCCGCTGTCCACCGCCGTGGTGACGGCGCTGGCCCGGGCCGCCGCCTCCGGCGCGTACCCGTGGAGCCACAGCGGGGTGCTCGGGATGACGGAGCGCGCGCTCGCCCCCGGGACGGCCGCCGCGGTGGAGGAGCTGGCCGCCGGGGCCTCGCCCGACTCCGCCTGGTCGGAGACCTTCGCCCGGCTGGCCGGGACCCTGCGCTTCCGGGCGGCGATGCTCGACGAGCTGACGGTCACGCCGGGTTGACGCACCGGCGGGCCGGGCAGCCGGTACGGCCGGGCGGGCAGCACGGCCGTACCGGAGCGCGCCCCGGGAACGCCCGAGCGGGCCGGTCCAGGACGGACCGGCCCGCTCGGCGCACGGCGGAGCTCAGCCGGCGGTCCGCAGGTTGGCCTCGACCCAGGCGACCACGTCCCGGGTGGTCGTGCCCGGGGTGAAGATGTCGGCGATGCCCATCGCCTTGAGCTCGGCGATGTCCTCGTCCGGGATGATCCCGCCGCAGAAGACCTTGATGTCCTCGGCGTCCCGCTCCTTCAACAGCTCCAGCACCCGGGCGCACAGGGTCATGTGGGCGCCGGAGAGGATCGACAGCCCGATGCCGTCCGCGTCCTCCTGGATCGCGGTGTCGACCACCTGCTCGGGGGTCTGGTGCAGCCCGGTGTAGATGACCTCCATACCGGCGTCGCGCAGGGCGCGCGCGATGACCTTGGCGCCACGGTCGTGACCGTCGAGCCCCGGCTTGGCGACCACCACACGGATCGGCCCCGACACACTCATCACTGCCTCCTGGACCTCGTCGTCCATCATCCGACCGGGCTTCGTGGGCCCACGGTGCGGTTGACGCGGTTAACGCTCGATAACCAACCAACCTGAGGGGAGATTAGCGCCACCCGCCCCGGTTGGCCGAGCCACCTCCCAAGAGGAGGGCAAAGTCACAGCGCCGGGCCTTGCTACCAGCGGGTACGCCCGTCGACGGGCCCCCGGACACCGCGCGGACCCCCGTGCGCCCCCTTGACAACCGGCGGTTTTTCCGGGGTGTCGGCCGTGGGGCTACAGTCACGCCTGTTTACCTCGCCCGACGACGTGACCGAGGCCCACCGAGGAGGCAGCCCCCGATGGCTCCCGAAGCAGCCGCCCGCCCCACCCGTGCGGAGCTGCGCCTCGCCGCCCGCGAGCAGTCCCGCGCCCAGCGCCGCGGCGCCGCCAAGGCGGCCACCCGGGCCGCCCTGTTCCGGGTCGCGGTGCCCTCGGTGGCCGCGCTCGGGGTCGCCGGGGCGGCGGGCGCCGCGGTGGTCCAGGAACAGGCCGACCGGGCGCCGGCGCAGGCCTCGGCGCCCGACGCCCCCACCGGACCGGCCGCAGCGCCGAACGCCCGGCAGGCGCTCGCCCACACCGACCGGGACCAGGCCTCGCGCGGCGACGCCCGCGGGCCGCTGACCGGCACCCAGCCCGGCGACGGCACGCCCACCGCCACCCCGACCGCCCAGCCGACCCCCGAGCCGGTCAAGCCCAAGGTGGTCATGCCGGTCGCCCGGCACGGCCTGGGCGAGCTGTTCGGCGCCTCCGGCGAGCACTGGGCCCGGCGGCACACCGGCATCGACTTCCCGGTGGACGGCGGCTCCGAGGTGTACGCCGTCACCGACGGCACGCTCCGGACGCAGTGGAACCCGTTCTACGGCTACATGTCGATGTTGAAGATGCCGGACGGCACCGAGGCCTGGTACTGCCACCTGCGCAGCTACAAGGTCCGCAAGGGGCCGGTGAAGCAGGGCGACGTGATCGCCTTCGTCGGCAGCAGCGGCAACAGCACCGGGCCGCACCTGCACTTCGAGATCAGGCCGAAGGACAGCGGGCCGATCGACCCGCTGCCCTGGTTCCTCGCGAACGGGCTGGACCCGAGGTAGCCCCCGGGCCCGCCGCGGACGCCCTACAGCTTCTCGACCGGCGCGTAGCGCAGCACCAGCCGCTTGCGGCCGCCCGAGCCGAAGTCCACCTCGGCCTGCGCGTTGTCGCCGGCGCCCGTCACGCCCACCACGGTGCCCAGCCCGAAGGTGTCGTGGGTGACCCGGTCGCCGACGGCGAGCGAGGCGACCTCGCGCTCCACGACCTTGCCGCCGCGCCGCACCGACTGCCCCCAGCCCGCCTTCGGCGCCGCCGAACCGGACGACGAGGACCGCGAACTCCCGCCCCCGGACGAGGACTTGCCCCAGGAGGAGCCCGAGGAGAAGCCGCGCTGGACCGGCGCCTGGGCCGCCCCCGTCCGCTTCCACTCGACCAGCGCCCCCGGGATCTCCTCCAGGAACCGCGAGGCCGGGTTGTAGGCCGGCTGCCCCCAGGCGCTGCGCAGCACCGAGCGGGTCAGGTAGAGCCGCTCGCGGGCCCGGGTGAGGCCGACGTACGCGAGCCGGCGCTCCTCCTCCAGCTCCTTGACCTGGTTGAGCGCCCGCATGTGCGGGAAGATCCCGTCCTCCATGCCGGTCAGGAAGACGACCGGGAACTCCAGGCCCTTGGCGGTGTGCAGGGTCATCATCGTGATGACGCCCTGGCCCTCCTCGTCGTCGTCCGGGATCTGGTCGGAGTCGGCGACCAGCGCGACCCGCTCCAGGAAGTCGGCCAGCGAGCCGACCGGCGGCGCGCCGTCCTCCCCGGCGTCCGGCCGCTCGCCCGGGTCCTGCTCGTACTCCAGCGCCACCGACGCGAGTTCCTGGAGGTTCTCCACCCGGGTCTCGTCCTGCGGGTCGGTGGAGGCCTGGAGCTCGGCCAGGTAGCCGGTCTCCTCCAGGACGGCCTCCAGCACCGCCGCCGGGCCCGCGCCCGACTCGACGACCTGGCGCAGCCCGGCCATCAGGACGTTGAACTTCTTGACGGCGTTGGCCGAGCGCGCGGCCATCCCGTACGCCTCGTCGACCCGCACCAGCGCCTGGGCGAAGGAGATCCGCTCCCGGGCGGCCAGCGCGTCGACCATCGCCTCGGCCCGCTCGCCGATGCCGCGCTTGGGCACGTTGAGGATCCGGCGCAGCGGCACGGTGTCCTCCGGGTTGGAGAGCACCCGCAGGTAGGCCAGGACGTCCCGGACCTCCTTGCGCTCGTAGAAGCGCACCCCGCCGACCACCTTGTACGGCAGGCCGACCCGGATGAACACCTCCTCGAACACCCGGGACTGGGCGTTGGTGCGGTAGAAGATCGCGACGTCGCCGGGCTTGGCCTCGCCCTTGTCGGTGAGCCGGTCGATCTCGTCGGCGATGAACTGGGCCTCGCCGTGCTCGTCGTCCGCGACGTAGCCGACCACCTTCTCGCCGTGGTCCCCGGCCGTCCAGAGCTTCTTCTCGCGCCGGTTGGCGTTGCGCTCGATGACGGCGTTGGCGGCGCTCAGGATGGTCTGGGTGGAGCGGTAGTTCTGCTCCAGCAGGATCGTGGTCGCGTTCGGGTAGTCCTCCTCGAACTGGAGGATGTTGCGGATGGTCGCGCCGCGGAAGGCGTAGATCGACTGGTCCGCGTCACCGACCACGCACAGCTCGGCGGGCGGCACCTCGGCGAGGTGCGCGGCGGCCGGGTTCACGAACTCGCCGTCCACGGTGCGCCTGGGGGCGGCGGCGACCGAGCCCCCGCTCAGCTCGCGGACCAGCATGTACTGGGCGTGGTTGGTGTCCTGGTACTCGTCGACCAGGATGTGCCGGAACCGGCGGCGGTAGTGCTCGGCGACGTCCGGGAAGGCCTGCAGCAGGTTCACCGTCGTCATGATGATGTCGTCGAAGTCGAGCGCGTTCGCCTCGCGCAGCCGCCGCTGGTAGAGCGCGTACGCCTCGGCGAGCTTCTTCTCCATCGGGTTGGCGGCCTGGTCGGCGAAGGTCTCCTCGTCGATCAGCTCGTTCTTGAGGTTGCTGACCTTCGCCGTGAAGGACTTCGGCGGGAACTGCTTGGGGTCCAGGTCGAGGTCGCGGCAGACCAGCGACATCAGCCGCTGGGAGTCGGCCGAGTCGTAGATCGAGAAGCTGGAGGTGAAGCCCAGCAGCTTGGACTCGCGGCGCAGGATCCGCACGCAGGCGCTGTGGAAGGTGGACACCCACATCGCCCGGGCGCGCGGGCCGACCAGCGCCTCGACGCGCTCGCGCATCTCGCCCGCGGCCTTGTTGGTGAAGGTGATCGCCAGGATCTCGCCCGGCTGCACCCCGCGGGCGCCCAGCAGGTGGGCGATCCGGTGGGTCAGCACCCGGGTCTTGCCGGAGCCGGCGCCGGCCACGATCAGCAGCGGCGAGCCGGCGTGCAGGACGGCCTCGCGCTGGGGGTCGTTCATCCTCTCCAGCAGCTGCGCCGGGTCGACCACCGTCCGCGCGGAGCCGTTGCGGTACCAGGCGTCCCGCTCGGCCTCGGCGGCGCCACCCGGCTGATTGAAAGCAGTCGTGTGGAACAGCCCGTCCGGGATCGCCTCCTCGTACGCGTCGTACGGGACTTCGTCCTCGTACGGCGGGGGCTCCTCGTCGGCGGCGGCGACGGGCACGGCGGGCTGCTTCGACCCGGCGGCGGGTGCCTCGAAACCGGGGAGCGGGAGGTCGTCAAAGAGGCTACTCATGGCACTCCGAGTCTATGGCCACCCACCGACAAGCCCGCCCGGCCGATGGGATCCGGCCGGACGGGCTCGACGACGACGCGGGGCTCAGACCAGGCGGCGGGCGGTGGCCCAGCGGGTGAGCTCGTGGCGGTTGCTGAGCTGGAGCTTGCGCAGGACGGCGGAGACGTGGCTCTCGACGGTCTTCACCGAGATGAAGAGCTGCTTGGCGATCTCCTTGTAGGCGTAGCCGCGGGCGATCAGCCGCAGCACCTCGCGCTCGCGCTGGGTGAGCCGGTCCAGGTCCTCGTCCACCGGCGGGGTGTCGGTGGCGGCGAAGGCGTCCAGGACGAAGCCGGCCAGCCGGGGCGAGAAGACCGCGTCGCCGTCGCCGATCCGGAAGATCGCGTCGACCAGGTCGGTACCGGTGATGGTCTTGGTGACGTAGCCGCGGGCTCCGCCGCGGATCACGCCGATGACGTCCTCGGCGGCATCCGAGACGGAGAGCGCCAGGAACTTCACTCCCCCCTGCTCGCCCATCACGCCGGCCGAGCGGCGCAGCACCTCGACGCCGCCGCCGCCGGGCAGGTGGACGTCGAGCAGGACGACGTCCGGCCTGGTCTCGGCGACCACCCGGACCGCCGAGTCCACGTCGTCGGCCTCGCCCACCACGTCGATCCCGGTCACGTCGGTGCGGCCGATCTCGGCCCGGACCCCCGTCCGGAACATCCGGTGGTCGTCCACCAGCACGACCCTGGCCGTGCGCCCCGGCTCTGCCTCAGTCATTCGTTCTCTCCATCTCCAGCTCGACCTCGGTGCCGCCGCCCGCCGCCGGCCGCACCCGCGCGGTGCCGCCGTGCCGCTTCATCCGGCCGATGATCGACTCCCGTACGCCCATCCGGTCCTCGGGCACCGTGTCGGGGTCGAAGCCGGGTCCGTGGTCGCGGATGAACACCGACACCGTCCTCCCCTCCACCTCGGCGTAGACCTGGACCGGTCCCCCGCCACCGTACTTGGCCGCGTTGACGGTCGCCTCCCTCGCGGCCTGCATCTGTGCCGCGACTTTCTCGTCCATCGGGCAGTCGCCGACGATGACCAGCTCGACCGGGACGCCGTGCCGGTCCTCGACCTCGGCGACGGCGGCGCGCAGGGTCTCCGCCATGGTGTCCGGCGCGGCCTCGGCGGCGGCCTCCGGGCGGTACAGCCACAGCCGCAGCTCGCGCTCCTGGGAGCGGGCCAGCCGGAGCACCTCCTTGGGGTCCTCGGCCCGGCGCTGGATCAGGGTGAGGGTGTGCAGCACCGAGTCGTGGATGTGCGCGGCGATCTCGGCGCGCTCCTGGGCCCGGATGCGGGCGGTGCGCTCGGCGCCGAGGTCCTGCCAGAGCCGCAGGCCGTACGGGCCGAGCAGCACCAGCACGCCGGCCAGCACGGCGAGCGAGGCCTCGATCACCGAGCCGAGGGTGGAGCCGCTGCCCTGCATGGCGAGCAGCGCGATGGTGCCGACCACCGCGAGCAGCACGCCCGCGCCGACCCGGGTGTAGGCGCTGCGGCGCTTCTCGCCCTCCTCGATGCCGAACCAGCGCTGCCAGCGCGAGTCGTCGGCCTGCCGCCAGACCAGCGCGACGCCGACGCCGATCGCCAGCAGCGGCCAGGTGTACGGCTTGGCGGTCTGCCAGCCGAGCACGTTCAGCAGCGCGATCAGGCCGATCACGACCATGACCAGGGCGGCGAGCTGGCCGATGCCGCCCTGCCCGGTCCGGCCGCCGGGCCGGGTGCCGGCCTCGCCCTCGCCCTCCGCGGCGGTGGCGGTGGTGGCCGCGACCGGCTCGCCCTGGAGCGCGTGCTGGAGCAGTTCGCGCAGCCGGCCGACCCACCCGCCGCCGCCCGACTTGGTCACCGGGGTGCCCGGCCGCAGCCAGGGCGAGGTCGGGACGTAGACGCCGTTGACGTTCACCCAGTGGGTGCCGCCGCGCTGCGAGGGCTCGCCGATGCCGATCGGCACCACGAACCAGAACGCCGCGTACAGCAGCGCGCCGATCCCCTGCGCGAAGAACAGCAGCACGAAGGCCAGTCGGACCCAGCGGACGGGCAGCCCGAGGTGCACCGCCAGGCCGTGCGCGACGCCGCCCAGCATCCGCCCCTGCGGGCTGCGGTAGAGCCGGCGGTAGGGCGGCCGACCGTCGGCGGGCGCGTTCGGGTCGGCGCCGGCCGACGCCGCGGCGTCGGGGGCGAGGGGGCGGGGATCGGTACCGGGTGCTGCCACGTCACCGATGGTTCCACGCGGGCGCCTGCGGGCGCATCAGGGTGGTGCCCCCCAGTCCTCTCAGGGAGAAGTCAGGGTAGGGGCAGGGCCCTACCCGGTTGGGCCCGCCCGCCCGCTGCCGGAAGGATGGTGCCCATGACCGAGGACCACATCCAGGAGGCCGGGCCCACCGCCCCGCCGGAACCGGAGCGCCCGCCGCTCACCAGGACCGAGCACCACCGCGTGGTGGCCGGCGTCTGCGGCGGCCTCGGACGGCACCTGGACATCGACCCGGTGGTGTTCCGGGTGGTCACCGTGGTGCTCTGCCTCTCCGGCGGCCTCGGACTCTTCCTGTACGGCCTGGCCTGGCTGATCGTCCCGACCGAGGCCGGCGAGGGCAAGGGCCGCGGCGGGCGCACCGAGCTCCAGCGGGTGCTGACCGGCCGGGTCGACGGCCAGTCGATCGGCGCGGTCCTGCTGACCGTGATCGGCACCGGGGTGTTCTTCTCCTCGATGGGCGACGGCGACCAGCTGTTCCCGCTGCTGCTGCTCGGCGGCCTGGTCTTCCTGGCGGTGCGCTACGACCCGGAGCGCCGCCGCGGCGGCTTCCGGGGCCGCGGCCGCCGCCGCGGCGGCCCGTACGACCGCCACTTCCCCGACGCCGAGGGCTGGCCGTCGGACGAGGCCCGGGCCCGGCACGCCGCCGCGCAGGCCGCCGGGACCGTCCCCGCCGACTCCCCCGCCCCCGGCCCGAGCGGCTACCTGTGGGACCCCCGCCACCCCGAGCGCAACCCGTACGGCGCCACCGACCAGGGCGGCACCCCGCCGCCCGGTGCGGGCCCCAAGGTGCCGCCGCCGGGCGGCCAGGCCCAGGCCTGGTGGCAGCGGGCCGACCTCCCGCCCGGCGACCCGCTGCGCAAGGAGCGCCCGGAGCGGCGCGAGCCGGCCGTCGTCCGGCACCCCAAGGAGCGCTCGCCGCTCGGCTTCTTCGGCTTCCTGCTGGCGATCGGCGCCGCCACCGCGGTCTGGTCCGCCTCGGTCGGCCACACCGACGTCACCAGGCTGAGCACCGTGGTGCTGGCCACCGGGCTGCTGGTGATCGGCCTGACCCTGCTGCTGGCCGCGAAGTTCGGCAAGGCCCGCAAGCTCGCGGTGCTGGGCCTGCTGACCACCCTGGCGCTGGCCTTCGCCGGCCACTCGCCGCACACCGTGCAGGACGCCGTCGGCGACCGCACCTGGACGGTCGCCGCGGCCACGGACCTCAAGGACCGCTACAACCTCGGCGCCGGCAACATCCGGCTGGACCTCTCCCGGCTGGACCCGGCCGGCGGCACCGTCGCCACCAAGGTCGACCTCGGGGCCGGCGAACTGGTGGTCACCGTGCCGGCCGACGTCACGGTGGACCTGGTCGCCCGGGTCGGCCTGGGCAACGTGACCGTCCCCGGCGACCAGGGCGGCGGCACCGGACGGCACGTCTACCAGCTCGGCCCGGTGGACGGCCGCCCGTCCAAGGGCACCATCGATCTCCAACTCGGCATCGGCATCGGCGACATCAAGGTGGTCCAGCAGTGAGGAAGCACCGGCTCGACCTGTTCTCGCTGATCGCGGGCGGGCTGTTCACCGTGATCGCCGTGCTCTACCTGGTGGCGGCGCTCAACGATCAGTCGGTGAACGGACGCGTCGTCGTCCCGGTCACCTTCATCGTGCTCGGCGTCGGCGGCCTGGCCGGCGCGGTCGCCGCGGTGGCCCGGCGGGGCCGGCCGGACCGCGACGAGTAGGGCGTCTCCGGCGGCTCAGCTCTGCTGCGGGCCCAGGGTCAGCTTGTCGCCGTTCCTGCTGACGGCGTAGCGGGGCAGCGGCTTGACCGCCGGGCCGTTGACCACGGCGCCGGTCGCGGCGTCGAAGCGGGAGCCGTGGCAGGGGCAGTACAGCTGGCCGTTCTTCGGGGCGTCCACCGCGCAGCCGGAGTGGGTGCAGACGGCGGAGAAGGCGCAGTACTGGCCGGCCTTGGGCTGCACGATGTAGACGCCGTCCCCGGTGGCCGGGTCCTTGACCTGGGCCGAGCCGCCGACCGGCACGCTCGCCGCGGCGACGCTGGGGGCGGGCGCGGCGGGCGCCGTCGCGGTGCCGCCGGGGGCCGGGGCCGCGGACTGCTTGGGCGCGGCCTTGCCGCTGCGGCCGAAGGTGCGGGTGAGCGAGCCGGTCAGCAGCCCGGCGCCGCCGATCGCGACCGCCGCGATGCCGCCGTCCACCAGCGCCCGGCGCTTGACGTGCTCCTCGGTCAGCCCGCGCTCGCGGTCCCGGCCGGCCCGGCGGGCGAGGTAGCCGTCCACCGACAGGTACGGCGTGCCGGCCAGCAGCAGCGGGGTCCAGGCCATCAGGTAGCCGAGGTCGTTGCCGAGGTAGTACGGCGAGACGTTCCAGCTGACGGTCAGCCACAGGCTGAGGTTGATCAGCGCGCCGCCGAGCGCCGCGATCCGGCCCCAGAGGCCGAGCAGGGTGCCGAGGCCGACCGCCAGTTCACCGAAGGCGACGGCCAGCGCGGACAGCGTGGGCGAGTCCAGCGCGGGGCCGAGCAGGAAGCCGATCGGGCTGCCGCCCGCCTTGGCGGCCTGCGTCTGCGAGACGAAGGAGGCCGGGTCGCCGGCGCCGGCCAGGAAGTGCGCGTCGGAGAGCTTGTCCAGGGCGGCGTAGACGAAGGTGACGCCGAGGAACAGCCGCAGCGGCAGCAGCGCGTACCTGGACGCGAACGCCCGCCGCTGGGCCGCCCGGTCGGCCCGGCCGGCCGCCCCCGCGTCGATCGCCTCGGAGTCGCTGACCTCCGACATCCCGCACACCTTCCCTCGCGGCCTGCCACTCCCTGACAGGTCCGGTCCGCATTCTGCCCGCTCCTGCACGCTTTCGGTGGGACGTACCGGGGCCGGGGCCGAGAACGGCCACGCCGCCGTTCCCTTCACTACGGGAACGACGGCGCGGCTGTTCAGGCTTCGCGGGGAGTGCTCACTCCCACTCGATGGTGCCCGGCGGCTTGCTGGTGACGTCGACGACGACGCGGTTGACGTCGCGGACCTCGTTGGTGATCCGGGTGGAGATCTTCGCCAGCACGTCGTACGGCAGGCGCGACCAGTCGGCGGTCATGGCGTCCTCGGAGGAGACCGGACGCAGCACGATCGGGTGACCGTAGGTGCGGCCGTCGCCCTGCACGCCCACGCTGCGCACGTCGGCGAGCAGCACGACCGGGCACTGCCAGATCTCGCGGTCCAGACCGGCCGCGGTCAGCTCCTCGCGGGCGATCGCGTCGGCGTCGCGGAGCAGGTCCAGGCGCTCCTGGGTGACCTCGCCGACGATCCGGATGCCCAGGCCCGGGCCCGGGAACGGCTGGCGCTGGACGATCTCCTCCGGCAGGCCCAGCTCCTGGCCGACCATCCGGACCTCGTCCTTGAACAGCTTGCGCAGCGGCTCGACCAGCTGGAACTGGAGGTCCTCGGGCAGGCCGCCGACGTTGTGGTGGGACTTGATGTTGGCGGTGCCGGTGCCGCCGCCGGACTCCACCACGTCCGGGTACAGGGTGCCCTGGACCAGGAAGTCGACCGACTCGCCGTTGGCGCCGGCCTCGGCCACGATCTCGGCCTGGGCCTGCTCGAAGACCCGGATGAACTCGCGGCCGATGATCTTGCGCTTCTCCTCGGGGTCGGTGACCCCCTTGAGCGCGCTCAGGAAGCGCTCGGAGGCGTCGACGACCTTGAGCTGGACGCCGGTGGCGGCCACGAAGTCCTTCTCGACCTGCTCGGTCTCGCCCTTGCGCATCAGGCCGTGGTCGACGTAGACGCAGGTCAGCCGGTCGCCGATGGCCTTGTTGACCAGGGCCGCGGCGACCGCGGAGTCCACGCCGCCGGACAGGCCGCAGATCGCGCGCTTGTTGCCGACCTGCGCGCGGATCAGGGCGATCTGCTCCTCGACCACGCTGCCGGTGGTCCAGGTCGGGGCGATGCCGGCGCCGCGGTAGAGGAAGTGCTCCAGGATCTGCTGGCCGTGGTCGGAGTGCAGCACCTCGGGGTGGTACTGGACGCCGTACAGCCGGGCCTCGTCGTTCTCGAAGGCCGCGACCGGGACCACCGCGGTGGACGCGGTGACGGTGAAGCCCTCGGGGGCGGCGGAGCAGGCGTCGCCGTGCGACATCCACACCGAGTGCTCCGCCGGGACGCCCTCGAACAGGGTGGAGCCGGTGCGGGAGACCTTCAGCGGGGTGCGGCCGTACTCGCGGGCACCGCTGTTGTCGACGGTGCCGCCCAGGGTCTTGGCCATCAGCTGGAAGCCGTAGCACATGCCGAAGACCGGGACACCGGCCTCGAAGATCGCACGGTCGAGCTGCGGCGCGCCCTCTTCGTAGACCGACGACGGACCGCCGGAGAGGATGATCGCCTTGGGGTTCTTGGCGAGCATCTCGGCGACCGGCATGCTGCTCGGCACGATCTCGCTGTAGACCCGCGCCTCACGCACCCGACGGGCGATGAGCTGGGCGTACTGGGCACCGAAGTCGACCACCAGGACGGTGTCGTTGTCCGGCACGGACTGGACGGGAATTGCAGAGGACACAGACGGCCTTCCGGCAGCGGTATCAGCGGTTCGAGGTGTCGCGCGCAGCCGCCTCCCCGACGGAGGGCAGCGGCGGCGGACGGGTGTGGGTGTCTGGACACCGATTCTACCGGGCTGTCCGGTTTCACTCGTCTGCACGTCCAAAGGACCGTGACCGGGCGGGGCCGCCCTTCGTTGCTTCTGACGACCGCACGAGTGCGCCGCGTCCGCCAGACGCGCCGCCACCGCCCCGACCGGGGCACCGCCGTGCGGGTGCAGGACCACGCGTGGAGCTTCACCCCAGTCCACCGGCGCATGTGGCGCCGCCGCCCCGGCCCGCCGGGGAGCGGCTCCGTGGGACCGTGCGCGGGTGCCGCGGCCGGCCAGCAGGGGACAGCGACCCCGGCCGCGACTGGGCCGAGAGGTGGGACGGCCGGCTCCCCGGGGACGCCCGGGACCGGCCGTCGCACCGCCCTTCGATCCGCCCTTCGATCCGCCCTTCGATCTGCCCATCGATCCGGACTGCGCCCCGGGCGCACCACCCCCGCCGTCCCGCGCTGCTACGCGCGTCCCCGTGCGCCGCAACCCCCCAGACCACTACTCACCGTGATCATTCGACGCGGCGCCGCCAGCAAATGGACTGTGCCGAACTGTGCCGAATCGGTTGCAGAACGGCCCCTCCGTCCACCACGATGCTCGGTGTGACCGGTTCTCCCGGCGGCCGGCAGGCCTCCCGTGGAGTCCCGGACCATTGCCTCCGCAGTCGCCGCCCGGAACGACGACAGCGGTCGTCACCTCACGCTCCGTGAGCGAGGGACCGGCGCAGACCTGCCCGCCGACCACGCCGCACGGAGCCGCGCGTCCCGCGCCACCGGCCACCCACGCCGGCGCCGCACGGCGCACCGCGAGCCGACCGACCCGACGGCGCTTCTCCCCCGGCGCCGTCACCCCCCAGCACCGGCGCAGCCCTGACGCCGCGTGCTGAGCGACAAAGGGCCCCGTTCCCCCGCGGGGCCCTTTGCCCTTTCCGCAGCGCACTTCTCCGCCGGGCGCCGGCCCTAGGGTTCGTCTTCAAACTCCCGTCGTCCGCCCGGAGGGCGGGCGGGGCGGCGTTGGGGTGCGTGCATCGCAAGGCGGAGGAGGGAGCCCAATGCAGCGCATTGGCGACCGACGACAACGCGGCGAGGCGCGTGCCCCGGCGTCGGCCCGCAGACGGGAGTTTGAAGACGGACCCTAAGGGTGGTCGCGCCAGACCGTCGGGTCCACCGGCTCCTCGCCCGGCCGCGCGTCGGCGGGGGCCGGGGCGGGCGGCACCTCGTGCGAGCCGAGCACCTCGCTCACCCCGGCCACCACCGGCGCCTCCACCACCGGCGCGTCCGCCACCGGCCCGGGCGGCGGCGCCTGGGCCGGCACCGCTCCGTACGGCGGCCCCGCCGGGTACGGCGCCTCCGGCGGCACCGTCCCGTACGTCCCGTACGCCGCCGAGCCGTACGCCGCCGAGCCGTACGGCGCCGTGCCGTACAGCGCCGCGTCGCGACCACCGAGCGCCGCCAGCAGCGCGGGCACCAGCAGGGCACCCACCGCCGCCCAGACCGCGCTGGCCACCAGCACCCCGAGGAACACCAGGCCGACCGAGGTGTCCTGGGTGGTGACCGAGCGGTTCGAGCCGCCCCAGCCGCTGGAGTCCGGTGCCAGGAAGGACATCGCCGAGCTGGTCAGCCCGCCGGACGCCGCCGTCAGCCCGGTCAGCAGCACGGCGTACACCACCGCCAGCCGGACCCGGTCGGCCGCGTCCAGCCGCCGCCGGTGGGCCGACCAGCCGAGCAGGACCGCCCCGGCGAGCGCCAGCAGGGCGGCCCAGCGCCAGTCGGCGCTCTGGTCGTGCAGGTCGAAGAAGGAGAACTCCGTCCGGCGGCCGCCGGGGTCGCTCCAGCCCGGGGCGTCCCCGCCCAGGCTGGTGCCCGCCCGGAGGGTCGCGCCCGAGCCCAGGCCGAGCAGCCCCAGGCCGAGGTTGGGCAGGAAGGCCAGCGAGACCGCCGTCTGCCAGCCCCGGTCGCTGTTGGCCGCGACCAGCACGAAGGCCGTCACCGAGGCCAGGCCCAGGGTCAGCGCCAGCGCCTGGCCGGCCGTCAGCGCCGCGACCGCCCAGCCGCGCACCGAGCGGTTGCGCCAGGCGGCCCAACGCAGCGCGTCGGTGCCGTACACGGCGAAGGCCAGCAGCCCGCCGAGCAGGACGGTCCAGCCGACCGCCCAGAGCCAGCCGGAGTCGGTGCTGTACGTCGGCTTCCCCAGGCTCAGCGCGGTGCCGTAGTAGTCCGGGTTCCGTTCGGTCGTCCCGGGCTGCCAGCTGGTGCTGCCGACCAGGCCGAGCACCGCGGTCACCAGGCCGAGCACCACCGCCGTGCGCAGCGCCTCGCCGCCGGCCTGGCCGCGGGTCAGCTGGGTGCCGTCCGCCTTGCGCCGGCGCCCCCCGGCCCGCAGGCCGAGCCAGAGGGCGAGGCCCCACAGGACGGTGACGGTCATCGGCACCACCCAGAAGGTGACGTCCAGGCCCTCCGAGCGGCCCCGGCCGACCGGGCTCCGGAGGCCGAGCCGGAACGGCGCCCCGAGCGCGTTCAGCGCCATCGCCAGGGTGGCGAGGAAGCGGTCGCCGAAGTCGGGCGTCGGGAAGGTCCGGTCGTAGGTGTAGTCGCTCGGGATCGCCGCGACCAGCGCGGCCAGCAGCAGCACCAGGGTCGGGGCGACGGCGGCCCGCAGGGCGGGGCGCCAGTCCGGGCCGGCCAGCAGCCGCCGGCCGGGCGAGGACGGCTGGTACGGCCGGCCGGCGCCCCAGCTGCCCAGCGCGGGCGGGCCGCCGACCGGCGGGTGACCGGCGCCCGGCGGCGGGGGGTACCCGGCCGGCGGCACCGGCGGCGCGGTAGGCGGTACCGGCGGTACGAGCGGCACCGGCGGCGGCGCCAGCGGCGCGGTAGACGGCGGGGGCGGGGGCGGGGACGGCGGCGCCCACGGCCGGCCGCAGGAGCCGCAGGCGGGCGCCCCCGCCACCCGAGTCGCGCCGCACGATGCGCAGTTGGCCATGGCCGCAGTCCCCCCGCTCGACGAGTTCCTGGTCCCCCAGGGAGCCCGTTTATCCCATCGGACCCGAACGACTGTCAACCGGGAAGCGGCGCAGGCCGGTTGGCCCTCCGGGGCGGGTTCAGCCCTGCTTCTTCGGGACCTCCGGGACGGGCAGCAGCGGCAGTCGCAGCGCGCCGAACGCGCCCTCCGGCACGGCCGGTCGTACCGGTGCGACCGGCTCGACCCGGTGGTAGGACCCGCCCTGCTCCGGGCGCCGGTCGGCCTCGCCCTTGTTGGGCCACATCGACATCGCGCGCTCGGCCTGCGCGGTGATGGTGAGCGAGGGGTTGACGCCGAGGTTGGCGGAGACCGCCGAGCCGTCCACCACGCTGATCCCCGGGTACCCGTACAGCCGGTGGTACGGGTCGACCACGCCGGTCTCGGGGGCGTCGCCGATCGGGCAGCCGCCGAGGAAGTGGGCGGTCATCGGGATGTCGAAGATCTCGCCGACGGTGCTGCCCGCGAAGCCGTTGATCTCGTCGGCCAGCGCCTGGGCGCCCTTCTCGGCGGCCGGGATCCAGGTCGGGTTGGGGGTGCCGTGGCCCTGGCTGGAGGTGAGCCGGGGCTTGCCGAGCGGGCCCTTCTTGAGCGAGACGGTGATCGAGTTGTCGAGCGACTGCATCACCAGGCCGATGATCGTCTTCTCGGACCAGCCGCGCTGGTTCATCGAGCGGGCGAAGGTCACCGGGTGGAGCGCCGAGTTGCCCAGGTAGCGCAGCCAGCGCGGGCCCTTCCCGCCGCCCTTGACCTGGGCGATCGACAGCGCGCCCATCGCGTTGGAGCCCTTGCCGTAGCGGACCGGCTCGATGTGGGTGTTGGCGTCCGGGTGGATCGAGGAGGTGATCGCCACCCCCTTGGTGAAGTCCGCCTTGGCGCCGTAGCGCCGGTCGGTGGTCTGCGCGCCCACCAGCGCCTCGGAGTTGGTGCGGGTCAGCTCGCCGAGCCGGGCGGAGATCCGCGGCAGGTGGCCGGCGTCGCGCATCCGGTGCAGCAGCGACTGGGTGCCGTAGGTGCCGGCCGCGACCACCACCCGGGCGGCGGTGAGGGTCCGCGCGCCCGCCTTGACCCGGTCGGTCCTCGACCGGGAGTCGGTGCGCCGCACGTCCACGGCGAAGCCGCCCCCGGACTCCCGGATCCGGGCCACGGTGGTGAGCGGGTGGATCTCCGCGCCACCCTGCTCGGCCAGGTACAGGTAGTTCTCGGTGAGCATGTTCTTGGCGCCGTGCCGGCAGCCGGTCATGCACTCGCCGCACTCCACGCAGGCCTTGCGGGCCGGGCCGGCCCCGCCGAAGTACGGGTCGGCGACCTCCTCGCCGGGCGCGCCCTTGGCGGTGCCGTCGGTGTCCTTGCCGTCCCCGAAGAAGACGCCGACCGGCGCCATGTGGAAGGTGTCCCCGACGCCCATCTGCTCGGCCGCCGCCTTGAGGTGGACGTCGGACGGCGTGACGGTCGGGTTCAGCCGGACCCCGAGCATCCGCTGCGCCTGGTCGTAGAACGGCGCCAACTCCTGCTGCCAGTCGGTGATGTGGCGCCACTGGCGGTCCTCGAAGAAGGCCTTCGGCGGCACGTACAGGGTGTTGGCGTAGTTCAGCGAACCGCCGCCGACCCCGGCGCCGGCCAGGATCAGCACGTTGGCCAGCAGGTGGATCCGCTGGATGCCGTACAGCCCGAGCTGCGGCGCCCACAGGTAGTTCGGCAGGTCCCAGGAGTTGCGGGGCAGTTCGTCCCGCTCGAAGCGCCGCCCGGCCTCCAGGACGGCGACCCGGTAGCCCTTCTCGGTCAGCCGCAGCGCCGCGACCGAACCGCCGAAGCCGGAGCCGACCACGACCACGTCGTAGTCGAACTCCGCCGCACCGCCGGACTCCACCATCTGCCTCTGCTCCTCGGGGTCGAAAAAAGGGGGTCGGACCGGTCGGGGGAACCCCGGCCGGGGGGGGCGTACGCCGTCCGCTACTTGAACCGCAGCGCCTTGAGCGCCCGCAGCCCGCCGGTCATCACGGCGGCGAACTGCTTGTCGTCCAGGCCGAACGAGGGCGCGATCGGCATCAGCCGCTGGGTCGAGACGGTCTGCGCCTCGGTGAACCGCAGGATGCCGTCGGCGCCGTGCCGCCGGCCCAGACCGGAGTCGCCCATGCCGCCCATCGGCGCGGCGACCGAGCCGTACGCGGCCGCGTAGGCCTCGTTGACGTTGACCGTCCCGGTGCGCAGCCGGGCCGCGACCGCCCGGCCGCGCCGCAGGTCCCTGGTCCAGACGCTGGAGTTCAGGCCGTACGGCGTGGAGTTGGCGGCGGCCACCGCCTCCTCCTCGGTGTCGAAGCGGTAGACCGAGACGACCGGGCCGAAGGTCTCCTCACCGCACACCGCCATCTCCGGGGTCACCCCGTCCAGGACGGTGGGCTCGTAGAAGTACGGGCCGAGGTCGGGCCGGGCCCGCCCGCCGGCGAGCACCACGGCACCGGCCTTGACCGCCTCGTCCACGTGCCGGGTGGTGGTGTCCAGCTGCCGGGCGGAGACCAGCGAGCCCATGTCGGCGCCGTACGCCAGACCGCCGCCCAGCCGCAGCGCCCTGGTGCGGGCGACGAACAGCTCCAGGAAGCGGTCGGCCACCGAGCGGTGCACCAGCAGCCGCTCGATCGAGATGCACAGCTGCCCGGCCGAGGAGAAGCAGGCCCGGACGGCGCCCGCGGCGGCCGCCTCCAGGTCGGCGTCGGAGAGCACCAGCATGGCGTTCTTGCCGCCGAGTTCGAGCGAGGCGCCGACCAGCCGGGCGGCGGCGCGCTGGGCGACCTCGCGGCCGGTGCGGGTGGAGCCGGTGAAGGAGACGTAGTCGGCGTGCTCCACCACGGCGGGGCCGATCACCGGGCCGTCGCCGATCACCACCTGCCACAGGTCGGCCGGCAGCCCCGCCTCGATCAGCAGCTCGCGGGCCCACAGGCCGGTCAGCGCGGTCTGGGTGTCGGGCTTGTTGACGACGGCGTTGCCGGCCACGAAGGCGGGCAGCAGGTCGCCGACGCACAGCTCCAGCGGGTAGTTCCACGGCGAGATGTGGCCGATCACGCCCTTGGGGCGGCGGGCCTCCACCGTGTGGGTGAGCACCGGCAGCGCACCGCCGCGGCGCCGGTCCTTGAGGTAGCCCTGCGCGGCGCGCCCGTAGTGCCGGGCGGCCATGGCGACGGCCAGCACCTCCTCGAAGGCGTGCAGCCGGGCCTTGCCGGTCTCCGCCTGCACCAGGTCCAGCACCTCGTCCTGCCGCTTGAGCAGCAGGTCGTGGAAGCGCAGCAGGACGGCGGCCCGGCGGCGCACCGGCAGCGCGGCCCAGGCCGCCTGGGCGCGGCGGGCCAGCTGGAAGGCGACCTCGACGTCGGCCGGGGTGGACTGCGGCAGACCGGCCAGCCGCTCACCGGTCAGCGGGGCGACGGTCTCCACCAGGCTGGGCTCACCGGTCGCGGTGATCCCGCCGGCCAGCCGCTCGACCAGGGACCGGGGCACGGCCGTCGCGACGGTCCGGCCCCCGCCGGGGGCGGCCGGGTTGCCGTCCGCCGGGGCGGCGCCGGGGTGTTCGGTGGCCACTGCATCTGCTGTGAGGTCCGACATACGGCGCAGCCTAGGCCTTCGGGCCTCGGCGCGGTACCCGTCGGTAACAAGAATCTGCCGCAGTCGGGCGAAAGCGGGGCGCTCCGCCCGTACGGCCCGCTCCCCCCGCCCGGGCTCAGCGGGTCGGACTCAGCGGATCGGACTCAGCGGATCGGACTCAGCGGGTCGGCGTGAAGTGGTTGAGCACCGTGGTGAAGCGCTGCTCGGCCTGCTGCCACTCGCCGTCCTTGTCCGGGCTGGACGCGTAGACCGCGTAGGCGGTGCCGTCCTCGTCGATGAACTCGGTCTCGATCGCCCGCCGACGCCCGCCCTCCTTGGCCGCGTAGCTGAACTCCCAGGTGGCCGCCTCGTGGCCGTTGACCACGGAGCTCGCCATCCGGAGCTGCTTGTAGTCCTTGAGCGACTTGGAGACGCTGCCCTCCATCTGCCGCATGTGGTCCAGCGGCTTGACGGACTGGCCGACGGTGACCGCGAACTGCAGGTAGTGCACCCGGTTGTCGGGGCTGTAGAAGATCTGGTTGGCGTCGGTGCCGAGGCTGCGCTGCCAGGCCGGACCGCCGGTCGGCAGCGGGAAGCGGAAGCCGGCCTGGTCGTCGACCCAGCGGTAGCCGGACGGTGCGGGCGCCCCCGGGGTGGGGCTGCCGGTCTGGTCCGGTTCGGAGGGCCCGGCGGTGTCGGGCTGGGTGGTCGGGGTGGGGTCGGCGGTCGAGGGGCCGACCACGTGCCGGGTGGCGAGGAAGGTCGCCGCGGCCGCCAGCAGGCCGACCGCCACCGCGACGGCGACCAGCTTCATCCGATTGCGGCGCTTGGCCGGACCGCGCACGGGCGCACTGGGGTGCGCGACCGGCGCGCCGACGGCGGTGTGCGCTCCCCCGGGGGCTTCGGGTCCGACCGGCGGTACGGCGGCCGCCACTGCGGTCCCGGCCGGACGCGGGTCCGTCGGCGTCTCCGAAGCGGCCGGGGCGTCCGAGCCCTCCGGCGCCGAGGCCACCGTCCCCTCCGGCCCGGCCGGGCGGTCCACCACCGGCACCGACTGGGTGGGCGTCCGCACCGGGCCGACCGTCGACCCGACCGTCTTGAGCCCCATGGTGTGCCCGGCCTGGACCTCGGCCAGCATCCGGGCCGCCTCGTCCGCGTTCGGCCGGTCGGCCGGGTCCTTGGCCATCAACGCGGCCAGCACCGGGCCGAGCGGCCCGGCCCGGCGCGACTCCGGCAGCGGCTCGTCGACCACCGCGGCCAGCGTGGTGATCGGCGAGTCCCGGCGGAACGGGGACTGGCCCTCGACCGCCGCGTACAGCGTCGCCCCGAGGCCCCACAGGTCGGAGGCCGGCCCGGGCCGCTCGCCCTGGGCGCGCTCCGGGGCCAGGTAGTCCGGCGAACCGACCAGGTCACCGGGCCGGGTCAGCTCGGTCGAGCCCTCGTACTTGGCGATGCCGAAGTCCAGCAGCACGACCCGCCCGGTGCCGCGCTCCAGCAGCACGTTGGCCGGCTTGACGTCCCGGTGCAGCACGCCCAGCTGGTGGCCGCGGTGCAGCGCGGCGAGCACCTGGCTGCCGACCTCGGCGGCGGCCCGCGGCGGCAGGGTGCCGTCCTGGCTGATCACGTCGGCCAGCGAGCGGCCGTCGACCAGCTCCATCACGATCCACGGCCGGCCGTCCTGCTCCAGCACGTCGTGCACGGTGATCACACCGGGGTGCTTGATCCGGGCGGCGGCGCTGGCCTCGCGCTTCATCCGGGTGTGCAGGATCTGCAGGTCCTCCTCGGGAAGGTGGTTGACGGTCAGCTCCTTGACCGCGACCTCGCGGTCCAGCATCCGGTCCCAGGCCCGCCAGACCGTCCCCATCCCGCCCCGGCCGAGCCGCTCACCGAGCTCGTACCGCCCGGCCAGCAACCGCTCCGCCTCGGCCGCTTCCGGCCGGTCCTGCACGCCCATCGGCGACCGCTCCCCCTCTCCGCTTCCACCCGCGCCACGACGGCCGAACGACCGCCGCAGACCGCTGTTCGAACAAATCCCACGGACACATTAGGCGCACCGTGCCGAGCCCGGTAATCTCGCCCACCCGCCGGACCGGCGGACCGGCGCGAACCGGGGCCGTCAGCCTGCGAACAGGACCACGGCGACCACGGCCAGCACCAGCAGCAGGAACACTCCTCCGACCAGCAGCGGACCCAGCAGCGCCGGGGGTATCCGGGGGCTCCTCGCACCGCCCGCCCCGGTCTCCGGCACCGCCGCCTCCGGCCGGGCGCGCCGCCGACGCAGCGGCACCAGCGGCGCGTCCGGCTTCAGTTCGACCTCCCGGGCCGCCCGCTCCCCGTCGGCCGGCTCCGGCGCGCCCACCAGCAGCGCCGCCAGCTCCTCCCGCAGCTCCCCGGCGGTGGGCCGCAGCGTGGGGTCGGGCTGCACCAGCCGCTCGACCGCCGGCGCCACCGGCCCGCAGACCACGGAGGGTTCGCGCCGCCCGTCCCGCACGGCCGTCACCAGCTCGGGCACGCCGAGCTCCGGGAACGGCGAGCGCCCGGTGACCATCCGCTGCAGCAGCACCCCGAGCGCCCAGCAGTCCCCGGCCGGGCCGCCGTCCAGCGGCCAGCGCTCGGCCACCGGACCGGCCAGGGTGGCCCGGACCTCGTAGCGGCGGCGCCCGCCGGGCCCGCCGAGGTCCTCGGCCAGCGCCTCCTGCGCCACCCCGTCCAGCAGGCCGCCGAGCATCGCCGCGCCGTCCTCGCAGACCAGCACCGACTCGGCGGTCACATTGCCGTGGGCGAGTCCGGCCTCGTGCAGCGCCCGCAGCGCGCCGGCCAGGTCGGCGGCCAACTCGGCCGCCCGGTAGGGCGGGAGCGGTCCGGCGGTGAGCAGTTCGGCCAGCGTCCGGCCGGCCGGGCGCTCCTCAACCGTCCACAGCAGCTCGCCCTCGACGAAGGCGCCGACCCCGCGCAGCAGCCGCGGGTGCCACGACGGGGCGGCCGCGCCGACCGCCGCCACCCGCCGCACCAGGCGGTCCCCGTGCCCGGGGTTCGGCTCGTCCGGGTCCTGGCCCGCCGTCAGCAGAGCGGGCAGCTCCACGGCGCGCAGCAGGACCGTTTCACCGGTCCGCTCGTCCACCGCGCGGGCGCGCAGCAGTTCGGGACGGTCCGTCAGCCGGTACCGCCCCGCCAACAACTGGCCCGGGCCGCCTCGCATGCCAGTTCCTCTCGCTCACCGAGCAGCCTACTGATCGGCTCCTTTACGCTCGGCCCCATGGACTGGACCGATCTGATCGACACCGCCTTCAAGATGGCGGGCAACAGCAACCAAGCCAACCGGGCCGAGGCGGTCCGCACCGTCGAGGCGTCCGTCATCGGGGGCGAGAAGCCCGTCGCCTCCACGGCCGGGCGCCATCCCGACCACTTCCGCAAGGGGGTGCTGGTCCTCACCACCCACCGGCTGCTCTTCCTGAAGGACGGGAAACCTCCGGTACCGGTTCCGCTCGCCGCCGTCACCGACGCCACCGTCGCCCGGACCAAGCTCAACGGCGAGGTGCTGACCGTCGTCGCGCTGACCGGCTCCCACCGCTTCGAGGACGTGGCGAAGGCCGAGGTCTTCGCCGAGCAGGTCCGCGAGGCCGCCCGCCTCGCCCGTACCTCCCCGCCGGCTCCGGCAACCGCTCCAGGGTCTCCGACCGGCGAGCAGCTCATCGGCCAGCTGGAGCGCCTGGCCGCTCTCCGGGCCTCCGGCGCGCTCACCGACGAGGAGTTCACCCTCGCCAAGCAGCGCCTGCTCGGCTGAACCGGACCTACGGCGCCGGCTGGAAGGTGTTGAAGACGACGTCCCGGGCCGGGGCCTGCGCGGCCCACTGCGCGTCCGGGACGATCCAGTAGATCGAGTAGCCGTACTTGGCCGGACTGCCCGTCACGAAGCCGCGGTTGAGCGAGTGGCTCTTGGGCGTGCCGTTGGTCCACTCCCAGTCCGCCGCGTTGCTCCACTGCCGGTAGGTGATCGCCGCCAGGTTCACCCGCTGGTAGTTGGTCACCTGGCCGCGCACGTTCGGCTCGGACTCCTGCCAGTCCGCCAGGGCGCTCTCGCCGGGCGTGGTGGTCCACTCGATCCGCAGCTGGCTGCCGTCGGCGGAGTTCTTGAAGATCCGCCGGTTGGCCTCCGACCCGGCCGGCTGCAGCCAGTCCGGCAGCACCACCGAGAAGCCGCTCGGGTCCTGGTACGCGTGGAACCCGGCCGGCACCGCCCCACCGGGCGGGGTCGGCGCCGGGTCGCTCGACGCGGACGACGCCGACGGCTGCGGCTGCGGCTGCGGCTGTGCCGGGGTGGTGGCGGCCGGCGGCGGCACCGCGGCCGAGGACGGCGCCTCGGTGGGCGTGCCCGCCGGAGCCGACTCACTGCCCGTCGCCGCCGGCCCCGCGCTCGGCGTGGCCTCCCCGGTGGTCGCGGCCGGCGAGGTGGCGCCCGCACTGTGGGTGCCGGCCCCCTTCGCCCCGGTGTCCCCGCTACCGACCGCCCGGACCACCGCGACGATCCCGGCGATCAGCAGCAGCACGACCACCACGGTCGCGATGGCCAGCCGCCGCCGTCCCTTGCGCGGATCGGCCCCGGCCGCCTGGGTCGCCCCCATCGTCCACTCGCTGGTCACCGGCCGGATCGGCTCGGTCGCCGGCACCGGCTCGGCCGCCTCGGCCGGCCCGGCCGGTTCCGCCACGGGCTCCACGGCCTTGGCCCGGCTCCCCACCCGGACCGTCCCCAGCAGCCCGCCCACGGTCCGCTTCGGCGTCTCCTTCGGCGTCTCCTCCGGAGCCGGGGCCTCCTGCGCGGCGCCCTCCCCGGCGGTGTCCTTCTGGTCCGCCTTCTCCCCGCCAGCGACCGGCACCGCGTGCTCGGTGGTCGACTCCGCCCGCGCGGTCGCCTCCGCCACCACCCGCTTGAGCATGGAGCGGGTCTGCGTCGCGTCCAGCCGCTTCGCGGGGTCCTTCTCCAGCAGCCCCTCGATCACCGGCAGCAGCGGCCCGGCGTTCGCCGGGGTGGTCAGGTCCTCGGTCATCACCGCGGTCAGGGTGGCCAGCGCCGAACCCCGGTCGTACGGCGGCCGCCCCTCGACCATCGCGTACAGCGTCCCGCCCAGCGACCACAGGTCGGCCGGCGGCCCGGGCTTCTGCCCGCGCGCCCGCTCCGGGGATATGTACGAGGGTGCGCCGACCAGCATCCCGGTGGACGTCACCGAGGCGTCGCCCTCGACACTGGCGATCCCGAAGTCGGTGAGCACGACCCGGCCGTCCTCGCCGATCAGCACGTTGGACGGCTTGACGTCCCGGTGCAGGATGCCCAGCGCGTGCGCCGCGATCAGCACGCCCAGCACGTCCAGCGCGATCTCCGCCGCCCGGGCGGGCGCCAGCGGCCCGTCCTCCCGCACGACGTCGGCCAGCGAGCGGGACTCGACCAGCTCCATCACGATCCACGGCCGGTCGTCCTCGTCGACGACGTCGAAGACGGTCACCGCCGAGTTGTGCCGGATCCGCGCGGTGGCCTTCGCCTCGCGCAGCGTCCGGACGATCAGCCGGTGCTTCTCCTCCTCCTCGACGCTGGCGTTCATCCGCAGTTCCTTGACCGCGACGGTCCGGCCCAGCATCTCGTCCTCGGCGCGCCAGACAGTGCCCATGCCACCGCGTCCGAGCACGCCGTTCAGCCGGTAGCGGCCGGCCAGGAGGCGGCCGGTGGAACCCTGCGCCTGGGTCATTCGGAACGTTCCCCCATGTGCTGCTGGCGGTCGTGGTGACGGCGCGTCGGCCCGGCCCGGGCCCGAACGCCCAAGCCTCCATCATCCCCTGTCCGGGAAGGTGACGGCCACCCGCCCCCCGTCCCAAGCCGGGACGAACCGGAACGGGTGCGACGCTCCGTGCCCGATCTGTGATCGAAAACTCGCCATGATCTGCCCGGAGCGCTGCTACCGTTCGGCAGCTCATCGTTTTTCCGGGGGGACTCGATGCCCATGACCGCACCCGCACCGGGCGCTGACGGCCCGTCGCCACGGCCGCACACCGCCCAGCACTTCTCGGTGGCCCCGGTCCTGGACACCCCCGAGGGCTACGTCGCCCCCGGCATGCCCGGCGTCCCGGTCACCGGCTACACCCCCGACACCCCCACCCGCCGCCGGGCCCCCCGCCGCCGCACCGCCCTGGCCCTCGCCCTCGCCCTGCTCGCCGCGCTCCTCGGCGGCCTCGCCTACGGCTGCGCGCCCCTGCGCGCCGCCGACAGCCTCGGCTGGCTCACCATCGCCCAGGCCGGCCTGGTCGCCCTCCCCCTCGGCCGCCTGGGCGGCCGGAACCCGCTGCTCCCGCCCCTGGGTGCCCTCCTCGCCGCCGGCGCCCTCCTGCTCGGCCAACTCACCCAGCACCTGCGCCTGCTCCTCGCCACCACCCCCGCCCCCCGCCCCCCGCTCCCCCAGGTCCTCACCGGCTGGCGCGGCGACCTCCGCCCCCTCGACCTGGCCTTCTACGCCATCGCCCTGATCGGCGGCTTCCTCCTCACCCGCCGCTCCGCCAACCGCACCTGATCCCCACCCCCGGGAACACCGACAGCCCGCTCCCCCCGGAGGGAGAACGGGCCGTCAGCCGGGGACCGAACCGTCAGCGGTGGTCCAGCGCCGGGTTCACCGTCACCTCGACCCGCTGGAACTCCTTCAGCTCCGTGTAACCCGTGGTGGCCATCGCCCGCCGCAGCGCCCCGAACAGGTTCATCGTCCCGTCCGGAGTGTGCGAGGGCCCGGTCAGGATCTCCTCGGTGCTGCCGACGGTCCCGAGGTCGACCCGCTTCCCGCGCGGCAGCTCCTCGTGGACCGCCTCCATGCCCCAGTGGAAGCCCTTGCCCGGAGCGTCCGTCGCCCGCGCCAGCGCCGCCCCGATCATGACGGCGTCGGCACCGCAGGCGACCGCCTTCGGAATGTCCCCGCTGTACCCGACGCCGCCGTCCGCGATCACGTGCACGTAGCGCCCGCCGGACTCGTCCATGTAGTCCCGACGCGCGGCCGCGACGTCCGCCACCGCGGTCGCCATCGGCACCTGGATCCCGAGCACGTTCCGGGTGGTGTGCGCGGCTCCCCCGCCGAAGCCCACCAGCACGCCGGCCGCGCCGGTCCGCATCAGGTGCAGCGCGGCGGTGTACGTGGCGCAGCCGCCGACGATCACCGGAACGTCCAGCTCGTAGATGAACTGCTTGAGGTTCAGCGGCTCGGCGGCGCTGGAGACGTGCTCGGCCGAGACGGTGGTGCCGCGGATGACGAAGACGTCGACCCCGGCGTCCACGACGGCCTTGGAGAACTCGGCGGTCCGCTGCGGGGAGAGCGCGGCGGCGGTGACGACGCCGGAGTCGCGGACCTCCTGGATCCGCTGCTTGATCAGCTCGGCGCGGATCGGCGCGGAGTAGATCTCCTGGAGGCGGCGGGTCGCGGTGGCCTCGTCGGTGATCGAGGCGATCTCGTCCAGCAGCGGCTGCGGGTCCTCGTAGCGGGTCCAGAGGCCTTCGAGGTTCAGCACGCCCAGGCCGCCGAGGCGACCGATGGCGATGGCCTGCTGCGGCGAGACCACGCTGTCCATGGGGGCGGCCAGGAACGGCAGCTCGAAGCGGTAGGCGTCGATCTGCCAGGCGATCGAGACCTCCTTCGGGTCACGCGTACGCCGGCTGGGGACGACGGCGATGTCGTCGAAGGCGTACGCCCGGCGGCCGCGCTTGCCTCGCCCGATCTCGATCTCAGTCACTTCGAGCCCTTCTGGTTTGTTGCTCATGCCCGCCGGGTCACCCCGGCCGCCCCCAGTATCCCGTACCAGCGCTGGTGGCGCCCCGACGGCCCGGCCCCCGGACGCGCGGAAGGGCCCGCCGTGGCGGGCCCTTCCGTGGTCGAGCGGGTCAGCGCGACGAGTAGTTCGGCGCCTCGACGGTCATCTGGATGTCGTGCGGGTGGCTCTCCTTGAGGCCCGCCGAGGTGATCCGGACGAAGCGGCCCTTGCTCTCCATCTCGGCGATGGTGGCGGCACCGACGTAGCCCATGGTCTGGCGCAGGCCGCCGACCAGCTGGTGCAGCACGGCCGACAGCGGGCCGCGGTACTGGACCTGGCCCTCGATGCCCTCGGGGACGAGCTTGTCGTCCGAGGCGACCTCGGCCTGGAAGTAGCGGTCCTTGGAGTAGGAGCGGCCCTGGCCGCGGGACTGCATGGCGCCCAGCGAGCCCATGCCGCGGTAGGACTTGAACTGCTTGCCGTTGATGAACAGCAGCTCGCCCGGGGACTCCTCGCAGCCGGCCAGCAGCGAGCCCAGCATCACGGTGTCGGCACCGGCGGCGAGCGCCTTGCCGATGTCGCCCGAGTACTGCAGGCCGCCGTCGCCGATGACCGGCACGCCGGCCGCCTGGCAGGCCAGCGCGGCCTCGTAGATGGCGGTGATCTGCGGGACGCCGATGCCGGCGACGACGCGGGTGGTGCAGATGGAGCCGGGGCCGACGCCGACCTTGACGCCGTCCACGCCGGCGTCGATCAGCGCCTGGGCGCCGTCGCGGGTGGCGACGTTGCCGCCGACCACGTCGACCTTGACGGCGGACTTGATCTTCTCGATCCAGGCCAGCGCGTTGTGGCTGTGGCCGTGCGAGGTGTCGACGACCAGGAAGTCCACGCCCGCCTCGACCAGGGCCTGGGCCCGGTCGAAGGCCTCGGCGCTGGCACCGACGGCGGCGCCGACCAGCAGACGGCCCTCGGCGTCCTTGGCGGCGTTCGGGTACTGCTCGGCCTTGACGAAGTCCTTGACCGTGATCAGGCCCTTGATCCGGCCCTCGTCGTCGACCAGCGGGAGCTTCTCGATCTTGTGGCGGCGCAGCAGCGCCATCGCGTCCTCGCCGGAGATGCCGACCTTGCCGGTGATCAGCGGCATCGGGGTCATGATCTCGCGGACCCGGCGGGTGCGGTCCGACTCGAAGGCCATGTCGCGGTTGGTGACGATGCCGAGCAGCTTGCCGGACTCGTCGGCGATCGGGACGCCGGAGATGCGGAACTTGGCGCACAGCGCGTCGGCCTCGGCGAGCCTGGTGTCCGGGCCGACCGTGATCGGGTCGGTGACCATGCCGGACTCGGAGCGCTTCACCAGGTCGACCTGGTTGGCCTGGTCCTCGACCGACAGGTTGCGGTGCAGCACGCCGACGCCGCCCTGGCGGGCCATGGCGATGGCCATCCGCGCCTCGGTGACCTTGTCCATCGCCGCAGACAGCAGCGGGATGTTGACGCGGACGTTCCGGGAGACCCGCGAGGAGGTGTCGACCTGGTTCGGCAGCACCGCGGAGGCCCCGGGCAGCAGCAGGACGTCATCGAACGTGAGCCCGAGCATGGCGAACTTCTCGGGTACGCCTGCGGCGTTGTAAGACATTTGGGGGTACCTTCCGTGGCCGGCCTTATCCGCTCGCGCCCAGAGGGAGGGGGCGCGTTGATCGCTCACTCGCGCAGACGGCCGAAAGCCGGGTGGCTTGGAGGAAGCTCCAACGGAACCCCGTGTGCACCCGCAAAACTTTGGCAACCTGCCCAGGCGCCGATACCCCATGGTACTGGCACCGCGAATGTGCCCTCGTGTGCCCTTGACAACAAGCGCCCCCGCGGGCTCATTCCGCCCGGCCGGACCCCCTGGCCTGCGCCTCCGGTCAGGAGGAGGCGGCGCCCGGCCTCAGGAGGACTCCTCCGCGAGCGCCCGCAGCCGGCTGAGCGCGCGGTGCTGGGCGACCCGGACGGCCCCCGGCGACATCCCGAGCACCTCGCCGGTCTCCTCCGCCGACAGCCCGGCGGCCACCCGCAGCAGCACCAGCTCGCGCTGACGGGCCGGCAGGTTGGAGAGCAGCTCCTTGGCCCAGGCCGCGTCGCTGCTCAGCAGCGCCTGCTCCTCCGGGCCGAGCGCCTCGTCCGGCACCTCCGGCAGGTCGTCCTGCGGCACGACGGTGGAGCCGGGCCCGCGCATCGCGGCCCGCTGCAGATCGGCGATCTTGTGTGCGGCGATGCCGTAGACGAAGGCCTCGAACGGCCGCCCCTGGTCCTTGTACCGGGGCAGCGCGCACAGCACCGCGACGCAGACCTCCTGGGCCACGTCGTCCACGTGGTGCCGGGCCCCGCCGGGCAGCCGGACCAGCCGGGCGCGGCAGTACCGCAGCGCCAGCGGGTGGACGTAGGCGAGCAGCGCGTCGATCGCCGGGCCCTCGCCGCGCACGGCGGCCGCGACCAGTTCGCCCACCAGGGGGGAGCCGCCCGTGCCGAGCACCGGCGGGCGGCCCGGACCGTCCCCGGTCACGGAGTCACCGGATTCCGCGTACGCGTCGCGGCCCGGGTCGGAGGGCTCGGCCTCACCCGGGTCCGCCTGGCCGGCCGCACCGGCGACATCGTCGCGCATCGGTCCATGGTGCCTGGTCGATCGGGAAAACGCGGCACCGCGTCCGGAGTTGTGCACCGGAACGTTATGCGCTGCGGCACCGTGCGGCGTGCCGCGCACCACCGGCCCCTCCTGCACCGTGCCGCCTCCCGCCGCGCCGCCGTGGGTGGTCCTGTCCGTCGCGCCGTCCGCCGAGTGTCCTGCGGCTGCGTGGTTCGCCGCAGTGCCTGTCCGCTGGTCCCCGAGGTGCTCCACTCCTCCATGGTGCAACCTCGGGACCGTAACGTCACACGCCCGTGCGGCGTCCGTTCCGGAATTCGAGGGCGGCGCGCCGCGGCCGGCGGCGCCGCCGACGGTCAGCGGACCAGGCCCCAGCGGAAACCCAGCGCCACCGCGTGCGCACGGTCGGAGGCGCCGAGCTTCTTGAACAGCCGTCGGGCGTGGGTCTTGACGGTGTCCTCGGAGAGGAACAGCTCGCGCCCGATCTCGGCGTTGCTGCGCCCGTGGCTCATGCCCTCCAGCACCTGGATCTCACGCGCCGTCAAGGTCGGTGCCGCGCCCATGTCGGGGCTGCGCAGCCGGCGCGGGGCGAGCCGCCAGGTCGGGTCGGCGAGGGCCTGGGTGACGGTGGCCCGCAGCTCGGCGCGCGAGGCGTCCTTGTGCAGGTACCCGCGGGCACCTGCGGCCACCGCGAGCGCGACCCCGTCGAGGTCCTCGGCGACGGTGAGCATGATGATCCGCGCGCCCGGATCGGCGGACAGCAGCCGCCGGACGGTCTCGACCCCGCCGAGGCCGGGCATCCGGACGTCCATCAGGACGAGATCGGAGCGGTCGGCCACCCAGCGGCGGAGGACCTCCTCCCCGTTCGTCGCGGTGGTGACCCGGTCCACACCGGGTACGGTCGCGACGGCGCGGCGAAGCGCCTCGCGGGCGAGCGGGGAATCGTCGCAAACGAGAACGGAAGTCATGACCGTCGTCCTCCGCAGCTGATCCGCGTCACGTTGAGCCTCCTGGCTGGTACGAACCTCTCCGACACGGCCGATCGGCGACGGACTTCGTCCTGATCGCCCCGACTTGCCCGCGATCGTTCCCGACGTCCGGCGCCCGCTAACCGCCTCCGCACTACCAACGACCGTCACTCGAATGAGTTACGGCCTTCGGGCCATCTCCACCACTGTACGTGGCCAACCCATTACCGATCAGCCGCATCGCGGTGCACACGCCGCACTTTTACGCAGCTCGCGCGCGGTGGGCGCACGACCCGCACGCCGGTACGGGTCGTCGCGCGCCCGTCGACCACCCGATTGCCACACCTCGCGCCCGCCGAACCCCTTGCCCACTTTGCCCGTTTTTATAGCTTTCGTATGGTCATTGACTGTTGTGCCAGTGTGTGGGTGACTTGTCCATGGAGTTGCCTTAAGTCATATTTCCAGGTGTCCACACCAGCGCGGGACGCCCCGCCGGGCACCGTTCGGCAGCAGCCCGCCGAAACGCCCGGCCGCCGCCGACCGCCTCTGAAGGGAATGAGCCATGGCAGATTTCTCCCGCCTCCCCGGTCCCAACGCGGACCTCTGGGACTGGCAGCTCTCGGCGGCCTGCCGCGGCGTGGACAGCTCGCTCTTCTTCCACCCGGAGGGTGAGCGCGGAGCGGCCCGCAGTTCGCGCGAGACCAGCGCCAAGGAGGTCTGCATGCGCTGCCCGGTGATCGCCGAGTGCGCGGCGCACGCCCTGGCGGTCCGCGAGCCTTACGGGGTCTGGGGCGGGATGACCGAGGACGAGCGCGAGGAGATGCTGGGCCGCTCGCGGCACCGCCTGGTGGAGGTCCCGTTGACCCCGCCGGCGGTCGCGCACCGTTAGACCCGCGTCCGCGGCGCGCCGTGAAGAAACGTTCCTTCGCGGCGCATCAGGTCGCTCCGCCCCCTCCCGGGAGCCCGGTCACCGATCGTCAGCGATCGGCGGCCGCACCCGCCAGCCGCTCCCGCATCAGCGCGACGGCCGGCACCTCGGCCAGGTCCGGCAGGGTGAGCGCCACCACCTGGCGCACCGCCGGCACCCCCGAGGCCGTCCGCACCGGAACCGTCGACACGCCGTCAGGACGCACCGACTGGAGGGCCAGCCGGGGCAGCACCGCCACCCCGAGCCCGGCCGCCACCAGGCCGACCACCGCCGGGTAGTCGTCGGTCGCGAAGTCGATCCGGGGCTCGAAACCCGCCCCCGCGCACAGCTCCACCAGGTGCCCCCGGCACTGCGGGCAGCCGGCGATCCACTGCTCCCCCGCCAGCTCCGCCAGCTCCACCGGACCGCCCCGCCCGGCCAGCGGGTGGGCGGCCGGCAGCAGGCCCACCAGCGGGTCGTCCAGCAGCGGGGTGACCACCAGGTCGGACCAGTCGGTGCCGGCCGACAGCTGCTGGGCCTCCAGGTTCGCCTCGGCCCGGGCCTCGCGCGGCGTGCCGTGCGCGGGGGCGGGCGCCGCGGCCGCACCGTCGGACTGCGGGTAGCGGAAGGCCAGCGCGATCTCGCACTCGCCGCCGCGCAGCATCGCCAGCGACTCCGGCGGCTCGGCCTCGACCAGCGACACGCGCACCCCCGGATGGCTGTCCCGCAGGCGGGCGACCGCGGGCGGCACCAGGGTGGAACTCGCGGTCGGGAAGGAGACCAGCCGCACCCGGCCGGCCCGCAACCCGGCGATCGCGGCCACCTCCTCCTCGGCAGCGGAGAGCCCGGCCAGGATCCCGGTGGCATGCTTGAGCAGGACCCGCCCGGCCTCGCTGAGCTGCATCCCGCGGCCCGAGCGGACCACCAGCGGGGTGTCCACCGACTTCTCCAGGGCCTTCATCTGCTGGCTGATGGCGGGCTGGGTGCACCCCAGCTCGCGGGCGGCGGCGGAGAAGGAGCCGGTGCGGGCGACGGCACGCAGGACGCGCAGGTGGCGGGCCTCGATCATGCCTCAGTTATAAGGCAATCTTTGCATTCTGCAAAATTCTACTGATAGTTGAAACCTCAAACGCACCGACCGAACAACGGCCGGAGGCCCGGTCCGACTCCCCGAGGGAGTGGACCGGGCCTCCGGTCAGGCGTCGGTGCCTCAGTGCGAGTGGCCGTGACCGCCGTGCGAGTGACCGGCGTCGGCCTCCTCCTCCTTCTTCTCCACCACGAGGGTCTCGGTGGTGAGGAGCAGGGAGGCGATCGAGGCGGCGTTCTCCAGCGCGGAGCGGGTGACCTTGACCGGGTCGATGACGCCGGCCTTCAGCAGGTCGCCGTACTCGCCGGTGGCCGCGTTGAAGCCGTGACCGGCCTCCAGCTCGGCGACCTTGTGGGTGATGACGTAGCCCTCGAGGCCGGCGTTCTGGGCGATCCAGCGCAGCGGCTCGTGCAGCGCCTTGCGGACCACGGCGACACCGGTGGCCTCGTCACCCGACAGGCCCAGGCCGTCGTTCAGCACCTTGGCGGCGTGCACCAGCGAGGCGCCACCGCCGGCGACGATGCCCTCCTCGACCGCGGCGCGGGTCGCCGAGATGGCGTCCTCCAGGCGGTGCTTGCGCTCCTTGAGCTCCACCTCGGTGGCGGCGCCGACCTTGATGACGCAGACGCCGCCGGCCAGCTTGGCCAGGCGCTCCTGCAGCTTCTCGCGGTCCCAGTCGGAGTCGGTCGCGGCGATCTCGCCCTTGATCTGGGCGACGCGGCCGGCCACGGCCTCGGAGTCACCGGCACCGTCGACGACGGTGGTCTCGTCCTTGGTGATGGTCACGCGGCGGGCGGTGCCCAGCAGGTCCAGACCGGCCTGGTCGAGCTTGAGGCCGACCTCCTCGGAGATGACCGTGCCGCCGGTGAGGACGGCCAGGTCGCCGAGGATCGCCTTGCGGCGGTCGCCGAAGCCCGGGGCCTTGACGGCGACGGCGTTGAAGGTGCCGCGGATCTTGTTCACGACCAGGGTCGACAGCGCCTCGCCGTCGACGTCCTCGGCGATGATCAGCAGCGGCTTGGAGGCACCGCTCTGCAGGATCTTCTCCAGCAGCGGCAGCAGCTCCTGGATGGAGGAGATCTTGCCCTGGTTGATCAGGATGTACGGGTCCTCGAGGACCGCTTCCTGGCGCTCGGCGTCGGTGACGAAGTACGGCGACAGGTAGCCCTTGTCGAACTGCATGCCCTCGGTGAAGTCCAGCTCCACGCCGAAGGTGTTCGACTCCTCGACGGTGATGACACCGTCCTTGCCGACCTTGTCGATCGCCTCGGCGATCAGCTCGCCGACCTGGGTGTCCTGCGCGGAGAGGGACGCGACGGCGGCGACGTCGTCCTTGCCCTCGATCTCGCGGGCGATGGACAGCAGGTGCTCGGAGACGGCGGCGACGGCCTTGTCGATGCCCTTCTTGAGGGCGGCCGGGCCGGCACCGGCGGCGACGTTGCGCAGACCCTCGTTGACCAGGGCCTGGGCCAGCACGGTGGCGGTGGTGGTGCCGTCACCCGCGACGTCGTTGGTCTTGGTGGCGACCTCCTTGACGAGCTGCGCGCCAAGGTTCTCGTACGGGTCGTCCAGCTCGACCTCACGGGCGATGGTGACACCGTCGTTGGTGATGGTCGGGGCGCCGAACTTCTTGTCGATGACGACGTTGCGGCCCTTGGGGCCGATGGTCACCTTGACGGTGTCGGCCAGCTTGTTGACACCGCGCTCCAGCGAGCGGCGGGCGTCCTCGTCGAACTGCAGGATCTTCGCCATGTTCCCTATTCCCTCGGGGCTGCGGCCGGCCGGCCGCCGAACTACGTGAACCAACAACCACGCCCCGGGCCCCTGTCACTAGGGACACGGATCCGGGGCGGGTCGGAACGACTTACTTCTCGATGATGGCGAGAACGTCGCGGGCGGAGAGGACGAGGTACTCCTCGCCCTGGTACTTCACCTCAGTGCCGCCGTACTTCGAGTACAGGACGATGTCACCCACGGCGACGTCGAGCGGCAGACGCTGGCCGTCCTCGAAGCGGCCCGGGCCGACAGCCAGGACGACGCCCTCCTGGGGCTTCTCCTTGGCGGTGTCCGGGATAACCAGGCCGGAGGCCGTGGTGGTCTCGGCGTCGAGCGGCTGGACCACAATGCGGTCCTCGAGCGGCTTGATGGCAACCTTGCTGCTGGTGGTCACGTCCGAGCTCCCCTTCGGAGATTACGGGGTTTTCTAACGGGTAGGGGCGAACCTGCGTACCTGCCGTCGCGGGGGTCAGGCACACGTCTTCGCATTAGCACTCCCCCAGTGGGGAGTGCCAAGGACGACCATAGGCTGCCGTTAGCACTCAGTCAACCAGAGTGCCAACGACGCGCCCTGCGGACTCGACCCGCGGATGAGTAGCCGTACTCATGTGCGATGCCCAGCCGGGCGGCCAGACTCCTGCCATGACCCCGATCCCGATGCGCGTCGGGCCGGCCCGGCTCAAGGACGCGGCGCTCGCCCTGCTGGCACTGCCCCTGCTCGGAGCGGTGCTCCCGTTCGTCGTCTTCTGTCTCGTCGCCTGCACGGGCGGCGGCCCGGGCACCGGGGACGACGGGGACGGGAGCGCGTGGGCCTTCCTCGGCTACGGGATGGTCGCCGGTCCTGCGGCCGCCCTGGCGGCGGCCGTCCTGGTGGCCGCACGCAGCCGCCGCTCCGGCTACTCGCTCCTCCCGGGCGCCGCCGCGCTCGCGCCGTTCCTGCTGCCCGCCGTCCTCTCCTCGGGCATCCTGTGGCGGTGACCCGACCACCGGCGCAACCGCGGATCCACTGGGCAACAGACCTGCTGCTCTCCCTCGTGGTGGTCCTCGGCCTGTTCGTGGCCGTCGCCGCCGGAGCGGTGGCGTGCTTCGTCCTGACCGGCCTCACCCACGCGTGGAAGGCCTCGGCCGTCGTCGTCGGCGCGGCCCTGCTCGCCGCCCTGGCACTGACCGCACGCGGCAGCCGTCGGCTCGGTTACCGGATCACCCCCTGGGTCGCGGTGGCGACGCCGTTCGCGCTGGCACTGGCGGCCCTGCTGACGGGCTGACCGGTCAGAATGACCTGGTGGACACCGAGAACCTCCAGCCCCTGCTGACCCCCGAGGGTCAGGCCCTGCTCGCCGAGCTGCGCGAGTTCACCCCCGAGGAGGAGCTGGCGCTGGCCACCCGGCTGCGGCGGGAGCACCCGGCGGAGCTGGTGTCGGCGGCGTTCGGCCAGGCGCGGCTGCGGCAGCGGGCGCGGGCGAAGTTCGGGGCGGACGCCGACCTGATGTACTTCACGCCCAACGGGGTCGAGCAGTCCACCCGGCGCAGCGTGGCCGAGTGGCGGGCCCGCCGCTTCGCCGAGCTGGGCGTACGGCGCCTGGCGGACCTCTGCTGCGGCATCGGCGGGGACGTGCTGGCCCTGGCCCGGGCCGGGATCCGGGTGCTGGCCGTCGACAGGGACCCGGCGGCCTGCGCCGCCACCGCCGCCAACGCCGCCGCGCTGGGCCTGTCGGAGCTGGTGGAGGTGCGCTGCGCGGACGTCGCCGAGGTGGACGTCACCGGCTACGACGCGGTGTTCACCGACCCGGCGCGGCGCACCTCGCGCGGCCGGGTGTTCGACCCGGAGGCGTACGCCCCGCCGCTGTCCTGGGCGGTCGAGGCCGGGCGGCGGACCCCGATCGGCGCGTTGAAGGTCGCTCCGGGCATCCCGCACGAGGCCGTCCCGGCGGACGCCGAGGCCGAGTGGGTCTCCGACCACGGGGACGTCAAGGAGGCGGTGCTCTGGTTCGGCACCGGGGCGGTCCGCCCGCACCGCGCGACCCTGCTGCCGCACGGCGACAGCCTGACCGGCGGCGACCTGCCCGACCCGCCGGCCGGCCCGGTCGGGCGCTACCTGTACGAGCCGGACGGCGCGGTGATCCGGGCGCACCTGGTGGCCGAGGTGGCCGGGCAGGTCGACGGCCGGCTGATCGACCCGAAGATCGCCTACGTGACCTCGGACCGCCTGGTCGCCACCCCGTACGCGCACGCCTTCGAGCTCACCGACGTGCTCCCGTACAACGTCAAGAAGCTGAAGGCGCTGCTGCGCGAGCGCGCGGTCGGCACGGTGGTGATCAAGAAGCGCGGGATGGCGATCACCCCGGAGGAGCTGCGCCGCCAGCTCAAGCCCTCCGGGCCGAACTCCGTCACGGTGATCCTCAGCCGCACCGACAAGGGGCCGCTGATGATGCTGGGCCGGCCGGTCTGAGCGGCTACGAGGCCGGCGCCTGGATGTAGTCCTCCAGCCGGGCCACCGAGAAGCCCTGCTCCTGGATCCGGGCCAGCAGGTCCGCGAACATCTGGGTCATGGTGGCGCCCTTGAGCTCCTTGGGGCCGCGGAAGTGCGCCAGGATGATGTCGCCGGACTTCAACTTCTTGTCGCCCGCCTGGTACTGCATGTCGTGGATCTGCATCGACTCGCGCCACAGCACGATCGCGCGCGGGCCGCACTGCTGCACCGAGGTGTTGAGCATCGGGGTGTTGGCGCCGTCGCCGAACGGCGGGCGGAACAGCAGCGGGGCGGTGCCGTACTGCTGGGTGAGCGCGGCCTGGTCCTCGCAGATCTCGGACTTCTGCTTGTCGGCCGACAGCTTGCTCATCACCGGGTGGGTGACGGTGTGGTTCTGGATGTGGTTGCCCAGTGCCTGGAGCGGCTTGAAGTAGCCGTAGTCGTTCTTGACGATGTCCTTGGTCAGGAACATCGAGATCGGCACCTTGAGGTCGGTCAGCATCTCGACGAACTTCGGGTCCTTCTCGGCGCCGTCGTCGATGGTGATGAAGACGACCTTGTCGGTGGTCTTCACGTCGCTGAACACCGGTACGGTGCCGGTGCGTTCGAGCTTGACGGGCTTGTCGGCGGGCGGCGCGGGGGCCGGGGCGAGCGGCTTGAGGTTCCACTTCGCCCAGGCCGCGGCGTCGCCCTGGGCCGGGGCCGCGCCGGGCGTGGTGGCCGCCGCGCCGGGGGTGCTTCCGGCGGGCGGCCGGGTCTGCTCCGCCGTCCCGGCCGTGCTCGCGGACGGGGCGGCGCTGCCGCCGCCCCCGTTGTCGCCGCACGCGGTGGCGAAGGCCAGCAGGGCCACCGCCCCCGCCACGTACGTCCTGGTCCTGCTCCGCCCGTCCCTGTTCACCGCACCGCGCTCCCGGTCCCGTCCAGCGTTCTCTCAGCTATGCACGGTAGCGCCGCCGCGGCGGTTCCCGTTCGGGCCCTGCTCGACGTGGTCGCTGGTGAAGGACCAGCGGTGCACCGGGCGGCCCAGCAGTTCGGTCGGCGGGTCGGCGACCGGCACGGGCGCACCGCTCCACCAGGTGATCAGCAGCACCCGCTCGCCGGGGGCGGAGAGCAGTTCGAGGCGCTCCAGCCCGGCCGCGCCGCGCAGCGCGGGAAGAGCGGACTCCCTTGCCCAGGCGGCGAGTTCGGCCCCGCGGCCGTCCGCCGCGCGGGCCTCCCACATCGCGGCGACGGTCACGCGGCGCCGCCGCCGAGGGCCTGGTAGGCCTGGCCGTGGACGTCGCCGTGCCCGGCTCCCCCGGCCGGGACGTGGACGTCGGTGACGGGCAGCGAGGAGTCCGCGGACAGCTCGAAGGCGGAGGGGGTGCGGCCGCGCCACACCATCTCGGAGCCCAGCGCCGCCACCATCGCGCCGTTGTCGGTGCACAGGCCCGGCCGGGGCACCCGCAGCCGGATGCCGGCCCGGTCGCAGCGCTGCTGGGCCATCTCGCGCAGCCGGGAGTTGGCCGCGACGCCGCCGCCGATCATCAGGTGGTCGACGCCGCTGTCCTTGCAGGCCTTGACGGCCTTGCGGGTGAGCACGTCGGTGACCGCCTCCTGGAAGGAGGCGGCGACGTCGGCGATCGGCACCTCCTCGCCGGCCCGGCGCTTGGCCTCCACCCAGCGGGCGACGGCGGTCTTCAGGCCGGAGAAGGAGAAGTCGTACGCGGGGTCGTTCTTCCCGGTCAGGCCGCGCGGGAAGGCGATCGCCTTCGGGTCGCCCTCGCGGGCCTTCCGGTCGACGATCGGGCCGCCGGGGAAGCCCAGGCCGAGCACCCGGGCGACCTTGTCGAAGGCCTCGCCGGCCGCGTCGTCGATGGTCGCGCCGAGCGGGCGGACGTCGGTGGTGATGTCCTCGCTGAGCAGCAGCGAGGAGTGCCCGCCGGAGACCAGCAGGGCCATCGTCGGCGAGGGCAGCCGGCCGTGCTCCAGCTGGTCGACGCAGATGTGCGAGGCGAGGTGGTTGACCCCGTACAGCGGCTTGTCGAGCGCCCAGGCGTACGCCTTGGCCGCGCTGACGCCGACCAGCAGCGCGCCCGCCAGGCCGGGGCCGGCGGTGACGGCGATGCCGTCCAGGTCACTGGCCTTGATGCCGGCGGTGTCCAGGGCCCGCTGGATGGTCGGGACCATCGCCTCCAGGTGGGCGCGGCTGGCGATCTCCGGGACGACCCCGCCGAACCGGGCGTGGTCGTTGACGCTGGAGGCGACCGCGTCGGCCAACAGCGTGGTGCCGCGCACGATGCCGACGCCGGTCTCGTCGCAGGAGGTCTCGATGCCGAGGACGAGCGGTTCGTCAGCCATGGGGGGTGTCCTTCGGTTCCTTCGGGTCAGTGCTCGGGTGTTCGAGGCGCATCACCAGCGCGTCGACGTTGGCGGGCTGGTAGTAGCCGCGCCGGATGCCCACCGGTTCGAAGCCGTGGCGCTCGTACAGCCGCTGGGCGCGCTGGTTGTCCACCCGCACCTCCAGCAGCAGGTCGGCGCAGCCGCGCCGGGCGGCCTCGTGGATCAGGTCGGTGAGCAGGGCGGTGCCGAGGCCGGCGCCCTGGTGGCGCTCGTCCACGGCGATGGTCTGGACGTCGCCGTCGCCGGCGACGGCCATCAGGCCGGCGTAGCCGACGATCGTGCCGTCCGCAGCGGTGGCGACCGAGTAGTGGCGGGTGCCGCCGGGGTGGGCCTCGGCGAGCTCGGACCAGAACATCCCGGAGGACCAGGCGTCCTCGGGGAACAGCCTGAGTTCCAGGTCCAGCACCGGCTCGATGTCCCACCAGCGCATCGGGCGCAGGGTGGTGCCGTGGTTCACGCCGGGAGCACCGCCTTGCCCCCCAGAACGTTCTTGTAGCCCGCCGGGACCTGGGCGTCCGGGCGGCGCAGGTACAGCGGCACGTTCGGCAGCAGCTCACGCCCGGCGGCCAGCTCGGCGGCGGCGAAGCCGGCCAGGGCGCCGGCCGAGACGTGCTCGGGGCCGCCGGCGCCCGGGAAGGCCTCGGGGTAGAGCAGCGCGCCGGCGCCCACCGAGCGGGCGGCGGGCGTCAGCTCGGCCGGGCGGTCCACGCCGGGGCCCTCGGTGCGGTTGCCGTCGGCGTCGTAGGAGGCCCAGTAGACCTCCTTGCGGCGCGCGTCGGTGGCGACCGTGAACGGCTGCCCGGTCAGGCCCTCGGCGCGGGCCTGGAAGGCGATCGCGTCCAGGGTGCAGACGCCGTGCACCGGCAGGCCGAGCGCGTGGCCGAGCGCGGCGGCGGTCACGAGGCCGACCCGCAGGCCGGTGTACGGGCCCGGGCCGACGCCGACCGCGATGCCGGTGAGCCGACTCTTGTCCACTCCGGCGGCCCGCAGGACCTGGTCGATCGCGGGCAGCAGCAGTTCGCCGTGGCGCCTGGCGTCGACCTGGTGGGTCTCGGCGAGGACGGCCGTGCCGTCGTGGACGGCGGCGGTGACGGCGGGGGTAGCGGTGTCGAACGCGAGCAGCAGCACGGGTCAAGGTTAGACCGACGTTGGGCCGACCGGACGATCGAGCGGGTGTCCCCATCCGGAACACACGTACTGGCCACTGCCGACCCGCCCCGGGGACCTGGCACGATAAGGGCGGTACGTACAGCGGACGGCGGCGGGAGCGGGCACGTGGCGAAGATGGGTCCTGGAGTGGTGGTCACGGGGTTGACCCTGGGGGCCCTGGCTGTGGTGAGCCTGCTGGCCTTCCAGGCCAACGGCGCCCAGGACCGCGCGGGCGGGGCCAAGCCGACCGTCGCCTCGACGTCCTCCGGCCCGGCCGCCTCCGCGACGCCGAGCGCCTCCGCCACCCCGACCGTCCCGCCGCTGCCGGCCACCTCGGGCAGCGGCACCCGGGTCGTCTACTCGGCCGGCGGCCACTTCGTCTGGCTGGTCGACCCGAAGAAGAACCCGCAGGTCGCGGCCGCCTTCCCGGTCACCCCGGGCTCGATCGAGCCCACCCCGGGCAGCTACTCGGTGTACAGCCGCACCCAGACCGCCACCGGGACGGACGGCAAGCAGATCGAGCACGTGGTGCGCTTCGCGCAGCAGAACGGCGTGGTGTTCGGATTCAGCGCGGCGCTGGACGGCAGCACGCCGACCGCCGACCCGAAGGCCAAGACCGGCGGCATCCGCAGCGGCCGCCCCGAGGGGCAGCTGCTCTGGGACTTCGCGCCGAACGGCACCAAGGTGGTCGTGGTCCCCTGAGGCCCGCCGCGTTACGCGGCCCGGGGCGTCCCGGCCTCGGGCTCCCCGGCCCGCCGGGCCTTCGGTTCGGGCGGGGTGGACACCGCCTCGGCGGCCGCGCAGGCGGCCAGCAGGGCCCGCATCGGCGCGCCCGGAGCGCGGTGGGCGGACTCTCCGGCCTCGGCGGCGCGGACGACGCGCTCCGGGGCGGGGGTGGTGCTCGACATGGCGCCTCCCTAGTTAGGCAGACCTAACCGCAGCACCCATCCCACCACGCCCGACGCCCCGCCCGCAACACCTTGCCGACGGCCTGTCGGCAAAACGGTGGAACCCGATCGACCGGGGCCCGGCAAGCCCGCAGGACACGCCCCGTGCGCGCCTCAGGCCAGCTCGGCCAGCGGGACGTCCGCCCAGCGCGCCCCGATGCCGGTGAGCAGCACCCGGCGCGGGTCGTGGTCCTCCCCGGCGGTGTCACCGATCGCCCGCTCGATCCGGACCTCCAGGCGCTCCTCGGACAGCCGCTCGACCTTGCCCTCGCCCCACTCGACCACGACCACCGACTCCGGCAGCGAGACGTCCAGATCGAGGTCCTCCATCTCGTCGAGGTCCCCGCCCAGCCGGTACGCGTCCACGTGCACCAGAGCCGGGCCGCCGACCAGCGAGGGGTGCACCCGGGCGATCACGAAGGTCGGCGAGGTCACCGCCCCGCGGACCTGCAGCCCCTCCCCCAGGCCCCGGGTCAGCGTGGTCTTCCCCGCTCCCAGCTCACCGGAGAGCAGCACCAGGTCCCCCGGCCGCAGCAGCGCGGCCAGCTCCCGGCCGAGCCGGCCCATCCGCTCCGGAGTGGGGACGGTCAGAGTGGCGTGCGAGCCCATGCGCGTGTCTTGCCCTTCGGTCCGTAGCGGCGCACCGACCACCGGCCGCCACCGCTTACCGTGCCACATCACCGCACCCCGCCGTGGCGCGCGGGTGCCCGGGCGGGCCCGGCGGGGGCCCGGGCCGGTCTCAGGCGGGGTCGACGGCCGGATCCGGGTCCGCGTCCGGGGTCGCGCCCACCGGGGCCCGGTCCTCCCGGGGCGGTTCGGCCGCGAGTGCGAGGACGGCTGGCGGCAGCGGCGCGGCACCGGCGAAGTCGGCGGCCCGGCGCAGCAGCCGTGCCAGCTCGTGGTCGACCAGCTCCGGGCGCTCCAGCAGCACCAGGTGCCCGGCGCCCTCGGCCAGGACGAGTTCGGCCCCCGGCAGACGCTCGGCCATCGCCTCGCTGTGCGCCGAGGGCGTCAGCAGGTCCTTCGTCCCGGCCAGCACCAGGGCCGGGAGGCCGCGCAGGGCGGCCAGCGCCCCGTACTTCTCGTGCGCGCCGAACACCGGGTAGAACTCGGCGACCACGTCGATCGGGGTGGCGTCCAGCAGTTGCTCGGCGAAGCGCACCACGCCGGGATCGACGTCCCGGCCGCCGAAGGAGAACCGCCGGTAGAACACGGCGGCCACGTCCGAGCCGATCCGCCGGCTCGCCTCCACCAGGTCGACCTGACGGCCGAGCAGCTTCACCACCCCGGGCGCGACCCTCTTGAACAGCTTGGCCCCGGCCTTCGGCAGGCCGAGGCTCACCTCGTTCCAGTCCCCCGCCAGGGTGCCGACCAGCGCGACCCCGGCGACCCTCGTCCGGAACAGCTCCGGGTGCTGGTCGGCCAGGGCCATCACCGTCATGCCGCCCATCGAATGGCCCACCAGCACCAGCGGCCCGGTCGGCGCGACGGCGTCGACCACCGCCTTGAGGTCACCGCCCAGCTGGTCGATGCTGGCCGGCTCGCCCGCCAGGTAGGAGCGGGAGCGCTCGGAGCGGCCGTGGCTGCGCTGGTCCCAGAAGACCAGCCGCAGGCCCTCGCGCAGCACCGCCCGCTGGAAGTGCCAGCTGTCCTGGTTGAGGCAGTAGCCGTGGCTGAACACCACGGTCAGCGGCGGTGGAAGGAGGCTGCTGTTCGCCCGCTCGCCTCCGGCCTGCTCCGCCGCGTCGCCGTCCGGCTCGTCCCAGCCGGTGCCGTCCAGCTCGACGTACAGCTCGGTGCCGTCCGGCGCGGCCACCGTCAGCGGGCGCCCGCGCAGCGAGCCGTACGGGGCGGTCGCCTCCAGCTCGGCCCGGGCCCGGCGGCGCATCGCCCGGCCGACCGTCAGCCGCTCGATCGCGACGCCCGCGGCCGCGCCGGCCGCCAGCACGCCGACCGAGATCCCGATCACACCGGCCCGGCTCACCCCGGTGGCCGCGCCGGCCGCCTTGGCCACCGCCGCGACCGGGTTGCTGTCGGCCGGCGTGTCGGTCATGCCGCGCGGCCCCCGTCACGGCCGCCGTCGTGGCTGCCGTCCAGGTAGCGGCGGGGCACCCGCGCGCCGATCCGGGTGATGATCTCGTACGAGATGGTGCCGCAGGCGCGGGCCCAGTCCTCGGCGGTCGGCTCACCGCGTTCGCCGTTGCCGAACACCAGCACCTCGTCGCCGGTCTCGGGGGTATCACCGCCCAGGTCCACCACGAACTGGTCCATCGCGACCCGGCCGGCCACCGTGCGCCACTTGCCGCCGATCTGCACCGGGCCGGTGCCGCTGCCGTGCCGCGGGACGCCGTCGCCGTAGCCGACCGGGACCAGCCCCAGCGTGGTCGGACCGGGCGTCACGTAGTGGTGGCCGTAGCTGACCCCGTGCCCGCCGGGGACGTGCTTGACCAGTGCCAGCCGGGCGGACAGCGCCATCACCGGGCGCAGCCCGAAGTCGGCCGGCGAGCCCACCTCGGGCACCGGCGACAGCCCGTACGCGGCCAGGCCGGTGCGGACCAGGTCGAAGTGCGACTCGGGCAGCAGCAGGGTGGCCGGGGAGTTGGCCAGGTGCCGGACCTCGGGGCGCAGCCCGGCGGCCTCGGCCTGCGCCAGCGCGGCGCGGAAGGAGTCCAACTGGGCCTGGATGGACGGGTGGCCGGGCTCGTCGGCGGCGGCGAAGTGCGACCAGACGCCGACGACCCGCAGCAGCCCCTCCGCCTCGGCCCGCCGGGCCTCGGCGACCAGCTGCGGCCAGTCGTGCGGCTGGCAGCCGTTGCGGCCGAGGCCGGTGTCGGCCTTGAGGTGGACGCGCGCCGGAACGCCGGTCTGCCGAACGGCCGTCAGCAGCTCCTCCAGCGCCCACCGGCCGCTGACCGAGATGTCCAGGTCCGCACGCAGCGCCTCGCGCCACGGCCCGCCCGGCGTCCACAGCCAGCACAGGATGCGGGCCTGCTCGGGGCGGATGCCCGCGGCCCGCAGCGCCAGCGCCTCGTCCGGCGTCGCACAGCCGAGCCAGCCGACCCCGTTCGCGACCGCCTCGCGGGCACACTCGACCGCGCCGTGGCCGTAGGCGTCCGCCTTGACCGCGAGCATCACCGCCGTGCTCCCGACGCGTTCCCGCAGGGAGGCGAGGTTGCCGCGCAGGGCGGCGAGATCGATGGTCGCCTCGGCCCGTACGCCGTCGGTGAGGGTGGCCGTGCCGGTCGTGTTCGCAGTTGTCATCAGGGTCAGTCTCCCAGACGTCCCGGAGTCCTCGCCGAACGGGCCTTCGGCGCGGCGGTCGGCACCGCGACCCCCCGCACCCCGCCGACCTGCGGCGGACGGCTCGTCCGCCCAATCCAGGACGCGGTGAACGGACGTCCCGGTTCCGGCCCGGCCCGGGGCGACGGGCCCGGCTACGGCTACGGCTACGGCTACGGCTACGGCCGCCGGACGGCCCGCCAGACCGTGGGCAGCGCCCCGGCCACCGCGAGCGCCGGCACCGGCGCCCCGGGCTCGCCCGCCGCCTCCCGGCCCGCCAGGCCGTGCAGGTAGGCGGCCACCGAGGCGGCGTCCAGCGGCGGCAGGCCCGCGGCCAGCAGCGAACCGGCCAGCCCGGCCAGGACGTCCCCACTGCCCGCGGTGGCCAGCCAGGAGGTGCCGGTGGGGTTCACCCGGACGGCCCCGCCCGGGTCGGCGACCACCGTGGTGGAGCCCTTGAGCAGCACGGTGGCCCGGTAGGCGGCGGCCAGTCGGCGGGCGGTGGCCAGCCGGGTGGCGGCCAAGTCGTCGGCGGCGGGCGGCGCGGTGCCGTCGGCGCCGGCCAGCAGCCGGGCGGCCTCGCCGGTGTGCGGGGTCAGCAGAGTGGGCGCGGTACGGCCGGCCAGCGCCTGCGGGCCGAGCCGGCCCAGCTCGGTCAGCCCGTCCGCGTCCACCAGCACCGGGACGTCGCTCGCCAGTGCCTCGACCAGCGCCTGCCGCGCCCCCTCGCCCCCGCCCGGCCCGACCACCCAGGCCTGCACCCGTCCGGCCCCGGCCGGGCCGCCCTCGGTGACCAGCGTCTCCGGGAAGCGGCGCACCACCTCCTCGGCCGCCGTGCCGACGTACCGGACGGCGCCCGCACCGCCGTGCAGCGCCCCGGCGACCGCCAGCAGGGCCGCCCCCGGGTACCGCGCCGAGCCGGCCGCCACCCCGACCACACCGCGCCGGTACTTGTCGCTCTCCGCGCCCGGCAGCGGCAGCAGCGCCGCCACGTCCGCGTGCTGCAGGGCCGTCACCTCCGGCCCGGGCGGTTCCAGGCCGATGTCCACCAGTTGCACCGCGCCCGCGTAGGAGGCCCCGGGGTCGACCAGCAGCCCGGGCTTGTAGGTGCCGAAGCAGACCGTGACGTCCGCGCGCAGCGCCGCCCCGGGCACCTCGCCGCTGTCCGCCTCGACCCCGCTGGGCAGGTCCACCGCCACCACGGTGCCGCGCCGCCCGGCCCGGGCGTACGGCTCCGCCTCGGGGCGCAGCCCGCCCCGGCCGCCGATGCCGACGATCCCGTCCAGCACCAGGTCCGCGCACGAGAAGTCGGCCAGGCCGACCTCCTGCTCCGCCGTCACCCGCCCGCCGGCCGCCCGCAGCGCGGCCAGCCCACCCGGGTGCGCCTTCGCCGGCGCCAGCAGCACCGCCGTCACCCGCGCCCCGCGCCGGGCCAGCGCCGCCCCGGCGTACAGCGCGTCACCCCCGTTGTCCCCACTGCCCGCCAGCACCGTCACCCGACTGCCGTACACCCGCCCCCGACGCCCGATCAGCAGCCGCGCACACGTCGCCGCCAACCCGGCCGCCGCCCGCTGCATCAGCGTGCCCTCCGGCAGCCGCGCCATCAGCTCCGCCTCCGCGGCCCGGACGGTTTCCACAGGGTGTGCATGACGCATGGGGAGAACTCCTTCGGCAGTCGGCCAGGACCAGGCCCCGGCCCCACTTTCGGGTGACTCTCCATCGATCCCCCGTCAGCACCGGGCGATACGCCTAGGTTGTCGCTCGTGGACATCCTTCACACGTTCCTAGGACTGCATGTGCCCCAGGGCTTCAAGATCGAACTCTTCGGAACCTACGAGGAGATCATCGTGACGGCTCCCCAGGACGGTGCGTGTGTGGACGCCATCGCCCGGTTCGCCCGCACCGTGGCGCGTGAAGCAGCCGAGGAGCTGTACGTCAGCACGCACAGGGGATTGATCACCCCGACGGGCCGGTTCGTGCCGGCCGCGACCGTGGCCCCCGTCGGACACTTCCAGAGCCAGGACCCATGGTCACTACCGACGGGCATTACGTGCGTCCTGGAGATCACGTCGACCAATCCGCGCAAGGAGCGCGAACCGAAACGCCTGGGCTACGCCGCTGCGGGAATCCCCTGCTACCTGCTGGTCGACCGCACCGACGGCACGGTCACGCTGTTCACCGAACCCGACGGCGGGGACTACATCACCCGGACCAAGGTCGAGTTCGGCAAGTCGATCGACCTGCCCGCCCCGTTCTCCTTCACGCTCGACACGGCGCCCCTGCGGTAGGGCACAGCCACCGCAGGGGCGCCGCGAACGGCCGGGCGACTACTCGACGGTGACCGACTTCGCCAGGTTGCGCGGCTGGTCGACCTCGTGGCCCTTGGCCGTGGCCAGCTCGCAGGCGAAGACCTGGAGCGGGACGGTGGAGACCAGCGGCTGGAGCAGGGTCGGGGTGGCCGGGATGCGGATCAGGTGGTCCGCGTACGGCACGACGGCCTCGTCGCCCTCCTCGGCGATCACGATCGTGCGGGCGCCGCGGGCCCGGATCTCCTGGATGTTGGAGACGATCTTGTCGTGCAGGATCGACCGCCCGCGCGGCGAGGGCACGACCACCACGACCGGCAGCCCCTCCTCGATCAGCGCGATCGGGCCGTGCTTGAGCTCGCCCGCCGCGAAGCCCTCGGCGTGCATGTAGGCGAGCTCCTTGAGCTTGAGCGCGCCCTCCAGGGCCACCGGGAAGCCGACGTGACGGCCGAGGAACAGCACCGAGCGGGCGTCGGCCAGCGAGCGGGCCAGCTCGCGCACCGGCTCCATGGTCTCCAGCACCTGCTCGACCTGCTTCGGCGCGTCGCCGAGCTCGCGGATGATGGTGAAGATCTCGTCGCCCCACTTGGTGCCGCGCACCTGGCCCAGGTACAGGGCGACCAGGTAGCAGGCGACCAGCTGGGTCAGGAACGCCTTGGTGGAGGCGACCGCGACCTCCGGTCCGGCGTGGGTGTACAGCACCGCGTCCGACTCGCGCGGGATGGTCGAGCCGTTGGTGTTGCAGATCGCCAGCACCTTGGCGCCCTGCTCACGGGCGTGCCGCAGGGCCATCAGGGTGTCCATGGTCTCGCCGGACTGCGAGATGGCGATGACCAGCGTGCCGGGGCCCATGATCGGGTCGCGGTAGCGGAACTCCGAGGCGACCTCGACCTCGCAGGGGATGCGGGTCCAGTGCTCGATCGCGTACTTGGCGATCATGCCGGCGTGGAAGGCCGTGCCGCAGGCGACGATGACGACCTTGTCGACCGAGCGCAGGTCGGCGTCGGAGATCCGCAGCTCGTCGAGGGTCAGCCGGCCGTCGGTGCCGATCCGGCCGAGGAGGGTGTCGGCGACGGCCTTCGGCTGCTCGGCGATCTCCTTGAGCATGAAGTAGTCGTAGCCGCCCTTCTCGGCGGCGGAGGCGTCCCAGTCGACGTGGTACTCGCGCACCTCGGCCGGGTTGCCGTCGAAGTCGGTGACGGTCACGCCCTCCCGGCGCAGCTCGACGACCTGGTCCTGGCCCAGCTCGATCGCCTCGCGGGTGTGCGCGATGAAGGCGGCGACGTCGGAGGCGAGGAAGTTCTCGCCCTCGCCGCGGCCCACCACGAGCGGGGAGTTGCGGCGGGCGCCGACCACCACGTCGGGCGAGTCGGCGTGGACGGCGACGAGGGTGAAGGCGCCGTCCAGCCGGCGGCAGACGACGCGCATGGCCTCGGCCAGGTCACCGTCGTAGGCCTCGCCGAGCAGGTGGGCGACGACCTCGGTGTCGGTCTCGGACCGGAGGGTGTGGCCGCGCTCGGCGATCTCGGCCCGCAGCTGGGCGAAGTTCTCGATGATGCCGTTGTGGACCACGGCCACCCGGCGCTCGTCGTCCAGGTGGGGGTGGGCATTGGCGTCCGTCGGGCCGCCGTGGGTGGCCCAACGGGTGTGGCCGATGCCGGTGGTGCCGCCGGGGAGGGGGGACTCGGCGAGCGACTTCTCCAGGTTGCCGAGCTTTCCGGCCCGCTTGTCGGTGACCAGACTCCACTGCCCCTGGGAGTCCTGCGCCTGCACCGCGACACCGGCCGAGTCATAGCCCCGGTACTCCAGTCGCTGCAGGCCCGCGATTACTACGTCGAGGGCGGACTGCGCGCCCACGTATCCAACAATTCCGCACATGCGTGCCAGCATAAGGGCGGTTCTGTGGCCGTTTTCCCGTCTTTCCCGGCTCGCCCCAACCCTGCGTGACCGACACCACAACCACGGTGAACACCGCTACGGCTCACAATGGAGCATGTGCTGACCGAACTCTGTACGCGGGGCGCCGCCACGCCCGGCCCGTCCCCGTCCCCCTACGTGGACCTCAGCCGGGCCGAGTGGAGCGCACTGCGCGAGCGTACGCCACTTCCGCTGACCGCCGAGGAGGTGGAGCAGCTGCGCGGCCTCGGCACGGCACTCGACCTCGACGAGGTGCGTGACGTCTACCTGCCGCTGTCCCGGCTGCTGAACCTCTACATCCACGCCACGCACGAACTGCGCGGCGCGGTGGGCACGTTCCTGGACACCCCGGACACCGAACGCACCCGTACGCCGTTCATCATCGGCGTGGCCGGCTCGGTGGCCGTCGGCAAGTCCACCACCGCCCGCCTGCTCCAGGCCCTGCTGGCCCGCTGGCCCGAGCACCCGCGGGTGGAGCTGGTCACCACCGACGGCTTCCTGCTGCCCAACGCCGAGCTGCGCCGCCGCGGCCTGATGGCCCGCAAGGGCTTCCCCGAGTCGTACGACCGCCGGGCCCTGATGCGCTTCGTCGCGGACGTGAAGGCGGGCAAGGAGCTGGTGACGGCGCCGGTGTACTCGCACCTGGTGTACGACATCGTGCAGGACCAGCGGCTGACGGTGGAGCGCCCGGACATCCTGATCGTCGAGGGCCTGAACGTGCTCCAGCCGGCCCTGCCCGGCACCGACGGCCGGACCAGGCTCGCGGTGGCGGACTACTTCGACTTCTCGATCTACGTCGACGCCCGCACCGATGACATCGAGCACTGGTACCTGGACCGCTTCCGCAAGCTGCGGCAGACGGCCTTCCAGGACCCGAACTCCTACTTCACCCGGTTCACCGAGGTGCCGGAGGAGGAGGCGATGGAGTACGGCCGACAGGTCTGGCGCACCATCAACAAGCCGAATCTGCTGGAGAACGTGCTGCCGACCCGCGGCCGGGCCACCCTGGTCCTGCAGAAGGGCGCCGACCACAAGGTCCGCCGGGCGCTGCTGCGCAAGCTCTGACCGGGCGCAGGACACGGCGAAGGGCCCCCGCGCGGGGGCCCTTCGTGGTCTCCGGGGCGGGCTCAGCCCAGGTGGGTGCGGACCGCCTCGGCGAGGCGCTGCCCGACGGCCTCGGCCTGCACCGGGTCGGCGGCCTCGACCATGACCCGGACCAGCGGCTCGGTGCCGGAGGAGCGCAGCAGCACCCGGCCGGTGGCGCCCAGCTCGGCCTCGGCGGCGGCGACCGCGGCGGCCAGCTCGGTGCTGGTGCCCACCCGGCCCTTGTCGACGCCCTTGACGTTGATCAGCACCTGCGGCAGCCGGGTCATCACGGCGGCCAGGTCGGCCAGCGGCTGCTTGGTGGCGGCCAGTCGGGCGCCCAGCATCAGGCCGGTCAGGGTGCCGTCGCCGGTGGTGGCGTGGTCCAGCAGGATGACGTGGCCGGACTGCTCGCCGCCCAGCGCGAAGCCGTGCTCCTTCATCGCCTCCAGCACGTAGCGGTCGCCGACGGCGGTCTCCACCAGGTCGATGCCCTCGCGCTCCATCGCCAGCTTGAAGCCGAGGTTGGACATCACGGTGGCGACCGCGGTGTTGCGGCGCAGGGTGCCGGCCTCCTTCATGGCGACGGCGAGGATGGCGATGATCTGGTCGCCGTCCACCTCGTCGCCCTCGGCGTCGGCGGCCAGGCAGCGGTCCGCGTCGCCGTCCAGGGCGATGCCGAGGTCGGCCCGGTACTCCTTCATCGCGACGCGCAGCCGGTCCAGGTGGGTGGAGCCGACGCCGTCGTTGATGTTGAGGCCGGTGGGCTCCGCCCCCAGGGTGTGGACGACCTCGGCACCGGCCCGGGCGAAGGCCTCGGGGGCGACGTAGGCGGCCGCGCCGTGGGCGCCGTCGATGACGACCCGGATGCCGTCCAGGCGGTTGGGCAGCACGCCGATCAGGTGGGCAACGTACTTGTCGAAGCCCTCGGTGTACTCGCGGACCCGGCCGACGGCGGCACCGGTCGGGCGGTTCCAGTCCTCGCCGCCGACGGTGTGCTTGCGGTAGTGGGCCTCGATCGCGTCCTCGATCCGGTCGTCCAGCTTGTGGCCGCCGCGGGCGAGGAACTTGATGCCGTTGTCCGGCATGGCGTTGTGGCTGGCGGACAGCATCACGCCGAAGTCGGCGCCGAGCGCGCCGGTGAGGTACGCCACGGCGGGGGTGGGGAGGACGCCGACCCGGAGCACGTCGACGCCGGAGCTGGCCAGGCCCGCGATGACCGCGGCCTCCAGGAACTCGCCCGAGGCACGGGGGTCACGGCCGACCACCGCGACCGGCCGGTGCCCGTCGAACGCGCCGGCCTCGCCGAGCACGTGGGAGGCCGCGACCGACAGGCCGAGCGCCAGCTCCGCCGTCAGGCCCTCGTTGGCCACACCGCGTACGCCGTCCGTACCGAAGAGTCGTCCCACTGTCCCGTCCTCCATCACCATGCTCGGAACCCACCGTTGATCCCGGCCGCCGCACGTTAGCCGGGGAACACGTCGCCCCGGAGTACACGAGGTACTCCGGGGCTACGGTTTGCGCAACCAGGGGGTGCGCCGCCAGGGCGGTACGCACCCCCGGGGACGCGATTAGCGCTTGCTGTACTGCGGCGCCTTGCGGGCCTTCTTGAGACCGGCCTTCTTGCGCTCGACGGCACGGGCGTCACGCATCAGGAAGCCGGCCTTCTTGAGGGCGGCGCGGTTGTTGTCCACGTCGGCCTCGTTCAGGGCACGGGCGACGCCGAGGCGCAGCGCGTAGGCCTGGCCGGAGACGCCGCCACCGCTGATGCGGGCGACGACGTCGTAACGGCCGTCCAGCTCGAGGAGCTTGAAGGGCTCGTTCACGGTCTGCTGGTGCACCTTGTTCGGGAAGTAACCCTCGAGGGTGCGACCGTTGATCTTCCACTGGCCGGTGCCGGGGACGATGCGCACGCGGGCGATCGCCTCCTTGCGACGGCCGAGGCCGGCGCCCGGGGTGGCCTCGCCGAAGCGGCCGGCCAGGGACTCGGAGGTGTAGCTCTCCTCGGAGGTGTACTCGCCCTCGACGGCCTCAACGGCCTCGTCGAAGTCGACCTCAAGGGTTTCAGTGGTCTCGGCCACGATGTTCCTCAGCTCTTTTCAGTGTTGGGGGGCTTGGTGGCCGAATTACTGCGCGACCTGGGTGATCTCGAACGGCACCGGCTGCTGGGCAGCGTGGGGGTGCTGGTCGCCCGAGTAGACCTTCAGCTTGGAGAGCATCTGGCGGCCCAGGCTGTTCTTGGGGATCATGCCCTTGATGGCCTTCTCGACGGCCTTCTCCGGGTTGTTCGCCAGCAGGTCGTCGTAGCGCACCGAGCGCAGACCGCCCGGGAAGCCCGAGTGGCGGTAGGCCAGCTTCTGGGTCTTCTTGTTACCGGACAGGTGCACCTTGTCGGCGTTGATGATGATGACGAAGTCACCAGTGTCAACGTGCGGCGCGTAGATCGCCTTGTGCTTGCCCCGGAGGAGGTTGGCGGCCTGGGAGGCCAGGCGGCCCAGCACGACGTCGGTCGCGTCGATGACGTGCCACTGACGCTGGACGTCGCCGGGCTTGGGGCTGTACGTACGCACGGTCGTAGCCTTCGCTTTTCAGTGAGTGAGTCCTGACAGGAGCACCCGGACGGAAGAGCAGCCTGATCAGCCTTGGACGCAATTCAAGGGTGACCGCTGGTCGTCGACCTGATGTCTCCGGCGTACCGACCTCTCACGTGAGATAGAGCGAGCCAATACGCACATCAAGCGTCCAGGTTACCGGGCGGGCGGGGAGCGGTCAAAAATCGCCGGCCGCCCACCCCGTCGTCACTCAGCGTTCGCGCTCCACCCGGGTGACGTCCCAGACCGGTTCGGACGACTCGAAGACCTTCCCGTCCGCGCCGAAGACCAGGAAGCGGTCGAAGGTCTTGGCGAACCAGCGGTCGTGGGTGACGCACAGCACCGTGCCCTCGAAGGCCTCCAGACCGGTCTGCAGCGCCTCGGCGCTCTCCAGGTCCAGGTTGTCGGTCGGCTCGTCGAGCAACAGGGCCGTCACGCCGGAGAGTTCGAGCTTGAGGATCATCAGCCGGGCCTGCTGTCCGCCGGACAGCGACTCGAACTTCTGCTCCTCCTGGCGGTCCAGCTCGTACCGGCGCAGCGCGCCCATCGCGGCGCCGCGGCTGAGCGCGTGCTCCTCCTCGATGATCGAGCGGACGGTGCGGCCGAACAGCTCCGGGTGGGCGTGGGTCTGCCGGAAGTGGCCGGGGACGACCCGGGCGCCGAGCTTCCAGGCCCCGGTGTGCTCGACCGTGGTGTCGCCCGCGAGCAGCCGCAGGAGGTGCGACTTGCCGGCGCCGTTGGCGCCGAGCACCCCGATCCGCTCGCCGTAGAAGACCTCCAGGTCGAAGGGCTGCATCAGGCCGGTGAGCTCCAGCCGCTCCAGGGTGAAGGAGCGCATGCCGGTGCGCCCGCCCTTGAGCCGCATGGTGATGCTCTGCTCGCGCGGGGGCTCCTCCGGGCGGCCGGCCTCCTCGAACTTCTTCAGCCGGGTCTGGGCGGCGGCGTAGCGGGTGGCGAGGGCGTGGCTGACGGAGGCCGCCTGGCGCAGCGTGACGACCAGCTTCTTGAGCTTGGCGTGCTCCTCGTCCCACCGGCGGCCCAGTTCCTCGAACCGCGCGAAGCGGTCCTTGCGGGCCTCGTGGAAGCTGTCGAAGCCGCCGCCGTGCACCCAGACGCTGCTGCCGGCGGCGCCGGACTCGACGCTGATGATCTTGTCCGCAGACTTGGAGAGCAGCTCACGGTCGTGCGAGATGAACAGGACGGTCTTCGAGGTGGCCTTGAGGGCCTCCTCCAGCCAGCGCTTGGCCGGTACGTCCAGGTAGTTGTCCGGCTCGTCGAGCAGCAGCACCTCTTCGGGGCCGCGCAGCAGCGCCTCCAGCACCAGCCGCTTCTGCTCGCCGCCGGAGAGGGTGTTCAGGCCGCGCCACTGGGCCTTGTCGAAGGGCATCCCGAGGGCCGCCATGGTGCAGACGTCCCAGTCGGTCTCGTAGTCGTAGCCGCCGACGTCCGCCCAGTCGGAGAGCGCCTGGGCGTAGGCCATCTGCGTCTTCTCGTCGTCCTGGGCGATCATCGCCAGCTCGGCGGCGTCCACCGCGCGGGCGGCCACGGCGATCCGCTCGGGGGCGACCGAGACCAGCAGGTCGCGCACCGAGGCGTCGGCGGGCAGGGCCCCCGGGGTGGCGCTCTGGTCCTCGCGGCCGGTGGTGCCGACGAACTGGCGCATCACGCCGAGCCCGCCGCTGATCGTCACCGTGCCGCCATGCGGCTGGATGTCCCCCGCGATCATGCGCAGCAGGGTGGTCTTGCCGGCGCCGTTGGCGCCGACCAACGCGACCGCGGCGCCCTCGCCGACCCGGAAGGACGCGTCGTCGAACAGCACCCGCCCGTCCGGCAGGTAGTACTCCAGGTGCGAAATCTCGACGTGTCCCATGGGAGCGATTGTCCCAAGCGGACGCCCCGGGCCAAAACGGATTACGCGACGGCCGGCTGCCCGGGCAGCGTACGCATCCGCCGCGCCTGCCGGTTCCGCTCGGCGAGCTGGTCGTCCGGCGGGTAGCCGACCTCCTCCAGCGTGAGCCCGTACGGCCGGATCACGTTGACGGCCGAGTTGCGCACCCCGCCGGCCAGCACCTCGCCGGGGAACTCCACCGGCCGGTGCCCGTCACCGACCAGCAGCATCGCGCCGACCAGCGCCCGGACCATGTTGTGGCAGAAGGCGTCGGCCCGCACGGTGGCGACCGCGAGGCTGCCCTCCTGGCTGGCGTAGCTGTCCACCGGGACGCGGTCCCAGTGCAGCTCCAGCAGGGTCCGGATGGTGGTGGCGCCCTCGCGCTTCTTGCAGTACGCGGCGAAGTCGTGCTCGCCGAGCAGCAGCTTCGCGGCCTCGTTCATCCGGTCCACGTCCAGCGGCCGGTCGTGCCACAGCACGTGCCCGCGCAGCAGCGGGTCGACCCCGCCGGGGTGGTCGGCGACCCGGTAGGCGTAGCGGCGCCAGATCGCCGAGAAGCGGGCGTCGAAGCCGGCCGGCGCCTCGCCGACCCGGTAGATCCGGACGTCCCCGGGCAGCCGGCCGGCCAGCCGGCGCAGCAGCTTCTCCCGGTGCGCCTCCCACAGCTCGGCCGGCAGGTCGACGTGGGCGACCTGGCCGCGGGCGTGGACGCCGGCGTCGGTGCGGCCGGCCACGGTCAGCGGGAACAGCTCCGGGCTGCGGGTGACGATCTGCAGCGCGGTCTCGATCTCCTCCTGGACCGTCCGGCGGCCGCCCTTCTGGCGGGCCCAGCCGGAGAACTCGGCGCCCTGGTAGGCGAGGTCGAGCCGGACCCGGACGCGGCCCTCGGCCGGGCCGTCCTTCACCGGTGGCTGCTCGGCGCAATCGTTGACCACTTGCTCCTGCTCCTACGAATAAGGAACGGGCCCGCTCCCCCATCGCTGGGAGAGCGGGCCCGCATCACACCTGGAGGTGTCAGGCCTGCTCGGCGGCCTCGGCCTCGTCGGCCTTGGTCTCGACGGCGGCGGCCTGGTCGGCCTCCTTGACGGCACGCTTGGTGGCGCCCTCGGCCTCGCCGACGGCGGTCTGCGCGACGGTCAGCGCCTCGACCAGCTCGATCACGGCCATCGGGGCGTTGTCGCCACGACGGGGACCGATCTTGGTGATACGGGTGTAACCACCCGGGCGGTTCTCGTAGCGCGGCGCGATCTCGGTGAAGAGGGTGTGCAGCACCGAGATGTCGGTGATGGTCTTGCGCACCAGGCGACGGTTGTGGATGTCGCCCTTCTTCGCCTTGGTGATCAGCTTCTCCGCCAGCGGGCGCATCCGACGGGCCTTGGCCTCGGTCGTGGTGATGCGGCCGTACTGGAACAGCTCCCGGCACAGACCGGCGAGCAGCAGCGGCTCGTGGTGCGGGCCGCCGCCGAGGCGGGCACCCTTGGTGGGACGCGGCATGGTGACTCCTTGGATCTCCGACTACGGCCGTACCAGGTACCGCAGCGGGCGTACCGGCACTGTTGCCGGTACGACTTGCCATGACGACGGGGGCGGCTCCGTGGAACCGCCCCCGCGGCCAAATCTCTTAGTACTGCTCGGTCTCCGCGTAACCCGCGTCGTCCAGGTCGTCGGCGCCGAAGGCGTCGGCGGCGGCGGTCGGGTCGAACCCGGGCGGGCTGTCCTTGAGGGCCAGGCCCATGCCGGCCAGCTTCGCCTTGACCTCGTCGATCGACTTCGCACCGAAGTTGCGGATGTCGAGCAGGTCGGCCTCGGAGCGGGCGACGAGCTCACCCACGGTGTGGATGCCCTCGCGCTTGAGGCAGTTGTACGACCGAACGGTGAGCTCCAGCTCCTCGATCGGCAGCGCCAGGTCGGCGGCCAGGGCGGCGTCCGTCGGGGACGGGCCCATGTCGATGCCCTCGGCGTCGATGTTCAGCTCGCGGGCGAGGCCGAACAGCTCCACCAGGGTCTTGCCGGCCGAGGCCATGGCGTCGCGCGGACGCATGGCGGGCTTGGTCTCGACGTCGACGATCAGCTTGTCGAAGTCGGTCCGCTGCTCGACACGGGTGGCCTCGACCTTGTAGGTGACCTTCAGCACGGGGCTGTAGATCGAGTCGACCGGGATGCGGCCGATCTCCTGGCCGGAGGCCTTGTTCTGGACGGCGGAGACGTAGCCGCGACCGCGCTCGACGGTCAGCTCCATCTCCAGCTTGCCCTTGCCGTTCAGCGTGGCGAGGACCAGCTCGGGGTTGTGCACCTCGACACCCGCCGGCGGGGCGATGTCGGCGGCGGTCACGATGCCCGGGCCCTGCTTGCGCAGGTACATCACGACCGGCTCGTCGTGCTCCGAGGAGACGACCAGCTGCTTGATGTTGAGGATGAGGTCGGTCACGTCCTCCTTGACGCCCGGCACGGTGGTGAACTCGTGCAGGACGCCGTCGACGCGGATGCTGGTGACAGCGGCACCCGGGATCGACGACAGGAGCGTGCGGCGCAGGGAGTTGCCGAGGGTGTAGCCGAAGCCCGGCTCGAGCGGCTCGATCACGAACCGCGAGCGGAACTCGTCGACGACCTCTTCGGTCAGCGAGGGGCGCTGAGCGATAAGCATGGGGGGTGTTCCTCCAGTTGTCTTCGGCACCCACTATTTGATGCCGACAGGACCAAGCGTACGGGGTCCCGCAGAAAACAGGACCCCGTACGTGGTTTAAAGCGTTACCCGCGTGCCCGAAGGCGCTGCGTCAGACGCGGCGGCGCTTCGGCGGACGGCAGCCGTTGTGCGGGGTGGGGGTGACGTCCTGGATCGAGCCGACCTCCAGGCCGGTGGCCTGGAGCGAACGGATCGCGGTCTCGCGGCCGGAGCCCGGACCCTTCACGAAGACGTCGACCTTGCGCATGCCGTGCTCCTGCGCGCGACGGGCAGCGGCCTCGGCGGCCATCTGCGCGGCGAACGGGGTGGACTTGCGCGAGCCCTTGAAGCCGACGTGGCCGGCGGAGGCCCAGGAGATCACGTTGCCCGCGGGGTCGGTGATCGAAACGATGGTGTTGTTGAACGTGCTCTTGATGTGCGCGTGGCCGTGAGCGACGTTCTTCTTTTCCTTGCGGCGGATCTTCTTCGCGCCGGCAGCCTGACGACCCTTGGGGGGCATAAGTCTGTTCTCCTACTGAGGTGGTCGGTCCGCTGACCCGCGGGCCGGAGGGATGTCCGGTGACGGGACGGACTACTTCTTGCCCGGCTTCTTCTTACCGGCGATCGCGCGACGCGGGCCCTTGCGGGTACGCGCGTTGGTGTGGGTGCGCTGGCCGCGGACCGGCAGGCCACGGCGGTGACGCAGACCCTCGTAGCAGCCGATCTCGACCTTGCGGCGGATGTCGGCGGCCACCTCACGGCGGAGGTCACCCTCGACCGTGTAGTTGGCGTCGATGTACTGGCTCAGCTTGACCAGGTCGTCCTCGGTGATGTCGCGAACGCGGACATCCGGGTTGACGCCGGTCTCGGCGAGGGTCTGCTGGGCGCGGGTACGGCCGATGCCGTACACGTACGTAAGGGCGATCTCGATCCGCTTCTCACGGGGGAGATCAACGCCGGCGAGGCGTGCCATTCAAGGCTCCTGTGGTTCTTCAGAGGTCTGACGGGCACCTACTCCGACACCTCACGGTGAGGGAGCCCCGGCCTCTGACCGGGGGCGGCAGTCCGTCCCTTCCGGGACGGATCGGGTGACCCGCGTATGACGTTTTCGCGTCGCGCGAAGTACTACGAGAAATGCGGGAGGGAGATCAGCCCTGGCGCTGCTTGTGGCGCAGGTTGTCGCAGATCACCATGACCCGGCCGTGACGGCGGATCACCTTGCACTTGTCGCAGATCTTCTTGACGCTCGGCTTGACCTTCATGTTCAGGTTCTCCGGGTCTAGATCTGACGTTCTTACTTGTAGCGGTAGACGATCCGGCCGCGCGTGAGGTCGTAGGGGCTGAGCTCCACGACGACCCGGTCGTCCGGCAGGATGCGGATGTAGTGCATGCGCATCTTGCCACTGATGTGCGCGAGGACCTTGTGACCGTTCTGCAGCTCGACCTTGAACATCGCGTTCGGAAGAGACTCGATCACGGTGCCCTCGATCTCAATGGCGCCTTGCTTCTTAGCCATGAACTGCGAGATCCACCTTCCGGGACCGGCTACCGTATGCGGAACGCTCGTGCGAACCTGGGTTCACCCCGTCCCCGAGGGGAAGAGGGCGCGCTGAAGCACGCTACGAGTGAGCCGACGGTCCATCCTACGCCAGCGCGTCCCGGGGTCCAAAACGGGGGTACCGGAAGGAGTCCGCCGTCACACCGGCCCCGTCAGACCCCGGTCGGGACGGCCAGCGGGTCGACGTGGGCGGTGCAGGCCGAGCAGCGGCGGGCGGCCTCGGGGATCTCGGTCAGGCACTCGGGGCACGGGCGCTTCGCGACCTTCGGCTTCTTCGGCAGGTAGCGCGCGGTGGCCTTGGTGATCGGCAGCACCACGCAGAAGTACAGCACCGCGGCGGTCATGAAGAAGGCGATCAGCACGTTCAGGAACTGGCCGTACGGGAACTTCACCCCGCCGATCTCCGCCGTGTACGAGCTGAAGTCGCCGGCCGCGCCGACCACCACGCCGACCAGCGGGGTGAGGAAGGCGGACACGAAGCCGGTCACCACCGCGGTGAACGCGGCACCGATGACCACACCGACGGCCATGTCGATGACGTTGCCGCGCATCATGAAGTCGCGGAATCCCTTGAGCACTGCGCTCTCCTGCTCGCTCGTAAGCCACTGGGCCAGTAACTGCCACTGCCAGCCGTTAAAAATAGGACAAAAGCCCTGGAGGTCCAAACCTCCAGGGCTCTGATCCCTTGTCAGCAGCGGCAGTTGACCGCCCGGGCGACTACGCCAGCGGGTCCGGAGCTGCGGTGATGCCCAGCTTGGCGAGCTCGGCCCTGCCGCCGTCGAAGGCGGTCAGCACCAGCGGGCCCTCCTCGGTGACGGCCACCGAGTGCTCCCAGTGCGAGGCCCAGGTGCCGTCGTTGGTGACGACCGTCCAGTCGTCCTCCAGCACCGCGGTGTGCGGGGTGCCGAGCGAGACCATCGGCTCGATCGCCAGCACGGTGCCCGGGACCAGCTTCGGGCCCTTGCCGCGGCCGCGCTCGACGTAGTTCAGCACGTGCGGCTCCATGTGCATCGCGGTGCCGATGCCGTGGCCGCCGTAGCCCTCGGTGATGCCCCACTTGCCCTTGGGCGGCAGCGGCTGGCGCCGGATGAAGCCCTCGATCGCCTTGGAGACGTCCACCAGGCGGTTGTTCTTCTTCATCTGGGCGATGCCGGCCCACATCGAGCCCTCGGTCACCCGGCTGAGCATCTCGACCTCGGGGCGGACCTCGCCGACCGCGACGGTGATCGCCGAGTCGCCGTGCCAGCCGTCCAGGATGGCGCCGCAGTCGATCGAGATGATGTCGCCCTCCTGCAGCACCCGCTCGCCCGGGATGCCGTGCACGACCTCGTTGTTCACCGAGGCGCAGATCACGCCCGGGAACCACAGGCCGCCGTGGTGGGCGCGGAAGTTCGAGGTGGCACCGTGGTCGGTGATGACCTTGTCGGCGATGTCGTTGAGCTCCTGGGTGGTCACCCCGGGAGCGACCGCCTCGCGACAGGCCTTGAGCGCCTCGGCGACGACCAGCCCGGCCGCCCGCATCTTCGCGATCTGCTCGGGGGTCTTGATCTCCACCATCAGGTCACGCCTTCCAAGTCCGGATTACCACTGCCTACCACCGTACGACGTCGAAAACGGCCGGGCCGCCCGCTCCACGGGCGACCCGGCCGTCACGCGTACCTCGCCGAGCGAACTCAGCCGTTCTTCTTCAGCGCCTCGATCGCGCGCTGGGTGACCTCGTCCACCTTGCCGAGGGCCGAGATCGTCGCCACCAGGCCCTGCTGGACGTAGTAGTCGATGATCGGCTCGGTCTCCGTGTGGTAGACCTCCAGGCGCGTGCGCACCGCTTCCTCGGTGTCGTCCGAGCGCTGGTACAGCTCGCCACCGCACTCGTCGCAGACACCCTCCTCCTTCGGCGGGTTGTACGCGACGTGGAACACGTGGCTGCCGTTCTTGCGGCACAGGCGGCGGCCGGCGATCCGGCGCACCACCTCGTCCTCGGGGACCTCCAGGTCCAGCACGCCGTCCAGCACGATGCCCTGCTCGGCGAGGAACTCGTCGAGCGCCTTGGCCTGGCCCAGGTTGCGGGGGAAGCCGTCGAGCAGGAAGCCGTTGGCCGCGTCGGCCTGCAGCATGCGGTCCTTGGCCATCCCGATGGTGACCTCATCCGGTACCAGGCGACCCGCGTCCATGTAGCCCTTGGCCTCGAGCCCCAGCGGGGTGCCCTGACCGATGTTGGCGCGGAACAGGTCGCCGGTGGAGATGTGGGGGATGGACAGGGTCTTGGCGAGCAGGTGCGCCTGAGTACCCTTCCCGGCCCCGGGAGGACCAACGAGGACGATACGCATCAGCGGAGGAACCCTTCGTAATTGCGCTGCTGGAGCTGGCTCTCGATCTGCTTCACAGTTTCGAGTCCGACGCCGACGACGATGAGCACGCTGGTGCCGCCGAACGGGAAGTTGGTCTGCTGTCCGAAGGCGACCAGGGCGATCATCGGGATCAACGCGATCAGGCCCAGGTAGAGCGAACCCGGCCACGTGATTCGGGTCAGCACGTAGTTCAGGTACTCGGCCGTCGGACGGCCGGCCCGGATGCCCGGGATGAAGCCACCATACTTCTTCATATTGTCGGCAACTTCTTCGGGGTTGAAGGAGATGGCGACGTAGAAGAAGGCGAAGAAGACGATCAGCAGGAAGTAGGTGGCCATGTAGATCGGGTGGTCACCCTTGACGAAGTTCTGCTTGACCCACACCGCCCAGCCCGACTGGCTGTTGGTCAGCTGGACCACCAGCGCCGGGATGTACAGCAGCGACGAGGCGAAGATGACCGGGATGACACCGGCCTGGTTCACCTTGAGCGGGATGTAGGTCGAGGTGCCGCCGAAGGCCCGGCGGCCGATCATCCGCTTCGCGTACTGGACCGGGATCCGGCGCTGCGCCTGCTCGACGAAGATGACCAGCATCACAACGATGACGCCGACCGCGACCACGGAGAAGAACTCGACCCAGCCGCCGCCGATGGTGCCGGACTGCTTGATGGCCCACATCGAGGTCGGGAACTGCGCGGCGATCGAGGTGAAGATCAGCAGCGACATGCCGTTGCCGATGCCGCGGTCGGTGATCAGCTCGCCCAGCCACATGATGACCGTGGTGCCGGCCGTCATCGTGAGCACCATGACGGCGATCCGGAACACCGAGGTGTCCGGCACGATCTGGTTGCCCACCGGGCAGCCGGAGAACAGCGCACCGCTGGAGGCCGTCGCCACGATGCCGGTGCCCTGGAGCACGGCGAGCGCGATGGTCAGGTAGCGGGTGTACTGGGTGATCTTCGCGGTGCCGGCCTGGCCCTCCTTCTTCAACGCCTCGAGTCGCGGGATCACGACGGTGAGGAGCTGGAGGATGATGCTCGCGGTGATGTACGGCATGATGCCGAGCGCGAAGATCGTCAGCTGGAGGAGCGCGCCGCCGCTGAACAGGTTGACGAGTCCGAAGAGGCCGTTGTTCTTGGTGTCCTTGATGCACTCGTTCACGGCCGTGAAGCTCACGCCCGGAATCGGAATGTGCGAGCCCAGCCGGAACAGCACCATGATGCCCAGCGTGAACAGCAGCTTCTTGCGCAGGTCGGGCGTCTGGAACGCCCGCGCGAACGCACTGAGCACGGTGCCTCCTGCGCCTCCCGCACGTCGTCGGCGGGAGGGTCGGTCCTGAATGGGGAGTTTGCGGTACGGGCCCCCGTACAGACGGCACAGGCGAGCCTACGCGCAGCCTACAAGGGAACTCCACGGACTCTAACAGTGCGCGGCCACTCGAAAGAAGCGCGTACCGTCCCTCCCCCACTCACGGGGGTACGGGATGCCCGGTTTTGCCACACAAAAGAACGAGGCCCGGTACCGGCTGATTTCGGCCCCGGAGTGAAAGCCGGGGTAAAAGCACGAGCCCCGCACCTCCCGAAGGAGGTGCGGGGCTCGAAGCCGGTTGTCGGCGGGTTCAGCGGGCTCAGACGAGCTCGGTGACCGTACCGCCGGCGGCCTTGATCTTCTCGGCGGCCGAGCCGGAGACGGCGTCGACCGTCACCTGCAGCGCAACCGAGACCTCGCCGGTGCCGAGCACCTTGACGAGGGAGTTCTTGCGAACCGCGCCCTTGGCGACCAGGTCCTCGACCGTGACGGCGCCACCCTGCGGGTAGAGCTCGGCCAGCTTGTCGAGGTTGACGACCTGGAACGTGATCTTGAACGGGTTCTTGAAGCCCTTCAGCTTCGGCAGGCGCATGTGGAGCGGCATCTGGCCACCCTCGAAGCGCTGCGGAACCTGGTAGCGGGCCTTGGTGCCCTTGGTACCACGACCGGCGGTCTTACCCTTGGAGCCCTCACCACGACCCACGCGGATCTTGTCGGTCTTGGCACCCGGGGCGGGACGCAGGTTGTGGATCTTGATCGGGTTGTCGCCCATGATCAGTCCACCTCCTCAACCGTCACCAGGTGACGGACCGTGTGGGCCATCCCGCGGATCTCGGGACGGTCCTCCTTCACCACGACGTCGTGCATGCGCTTGAGACCAAGCGAACGCAGGGTGTCACGGTGATTCTGCTTGCTGCCGATGTACGACTTGGTCTGCGTGATCTTGAGGCGAGCCATCAGGCGCTCACCCCTGCAGCACGCGCCCGCAGCAGAGCGGCGGGGGCCACGTCCTCCAGCGGCAGGCCACGACGGGCGGCGATCTCCTCGGGGCGCACGAGGCCCTTCAGAGCAGCCACGGTGGCGTGCACGATGTTGATCGCGTTGTCCGAGCCGAGCGACTTCGACAGGATGTCGTGAATGCCGGCGCACTCCAGGACGGCGCGCACCGGACCACCGGCGATAACACCGGTACCGGGGGCGGCGGGCTTCAGCAGCACGACGCCGGCGGCCTTCTCACCCTGGATCGGGTGCGGGATGGTGCCCTGGATACGGGGGACCTTGAAGAAGTTCTTCTTGGCCTCCTCAACACCCTTGGCGATGGCGGCCGGAACCTCCTTCGCCTTCCCGTAACCGACACCCACGGTGCCGTCACCGTCGCCCACCACGACCAGCGCGGTGAAGCTGAAACGACGACCACCCTTGACAACCTTGGCGACACGGTTGATCGCGACAACGCGCTCGACGTAAGCGGTCTTCTCGACGGCGGGGGCGTTGCCCCGGTCGTCACGCTTACGGTCGCGCCGCTCGCCACCGCCGGTGCCACCGCCGGCGCCGCTACCGCGGCGCTGGGGTCCAGCCATTGGAATTACCTCTCTCGATTACGTCCGTCGACTGAGTCGACGAGCGGCTTAGAAGTCGAGCCCGGCCTCGCGAGCCGCGTCCGCCAGGGCGGCGATGCGGCCGGCGTACCGGTTGCCCGCGCGGTCGAAGACGACCGCCTCGATGCCGGCGGCCTTGGCGCGCTCGGCGACCAGGCTCCCGACCTTCTTGGCCAGCTCGGTCTTGTCGCCCTCGGCGCCCTTGATGGACACGTCGAGGGTGGACGCCGACGCCAGGGTGTGACCCTTGGCGTCGTCGATGACCTGGGCGACCATGTGACGGTTCGAGCGCGTCACGACGAGGCGCGGACGCACCTCGGTGCCGACGACGCGCTTGCGAACGCGGATCGCGCGGCGCTTGCGAGCGGCGCTCTTGTAGGCGTTGCCCTTGCCGATCTTGACAGAGACGCTCATCGCTTACTTACCACTCTTTCCGACCTTGCGGCGGATGACCTCGCCCGCGTACTTGACGCCCTTGGCCTTGTACGGGTCGGGCTTGCGCAGCTTGCGGATCTTCGCGGCGACCTCGCCGACCTTCTGCTTGTCGATGCCGTCCACGTGGAACTTGGTGGCCGACTCGACGACGAAGGAAATGCCCTCGGGGGCCTCGACCAAAATCGGGTGGCTGTAGCCCAGCTGGAACTCCATGTCGGAGCCCTTCGCCAGAACTCGGTAGCCGACACCGCTGATCTCCAGCGACTTGCGGTAGCCCGCGGTCACGCCGGTGATCATGTTCGCCACCAGCGTGCGGGAAAGGCCGTGCAGGGCCTTCGACTGACGCTCGTCGTTGGGGCGGGTGACGACCAGGTTGCCGTCCTCGCCCTTACCGATCTCGATCGGCGCGGCGACAACGTGGGTGAGGGAGCCCTTGGGGCCCTTCACCGAGACCGCCTGGCCATCGATGGTGACGTCCACGCCGGCGGGAACCGGGATGGGCAGCCGTCCAATGCGCGACATTGCTGTACCTCCGTTTCCCGAATTACCAGACGTAGGCGAGAACTTCTCCGCCTACGCCCTTCTTGGCAGCCTGCTTGTCGGTGAGGAGACCCGAGGACGTGGAGATGATCGCCACGCCCAGGCCGCCGAGCACCTTCGGCAGGTTGGTGGACTTTGCGTAGACCCGCAGGCCCGGCTTGCTGATCCGCTTGATGCCAGCGATCGAGCGCTCACGGTTGGGGCCGAACTTGAGCTCGATGGTCAGCTTCTTGCCGACCTCGCCCTCAGCGGGCTCCTCAACCTTGTAGGAGGAGATGTACCCCTCCTGCTGCAGGATCTGGGCGACGTGCGCCTTGATCTTGCTGGCCGGCATCGCCACAGAGTCGTGGTACGCCGAGTTAGCGTTACGCAGACGCGTGAGCATGTCTGCGATGGGGTCGGTCATGGTCATGATGGCCTCAGGCCTCTCTCGCCGTGGTTTCTCCGCGCCAGGTCCCCCTGCCGCACTCCGAGGAGTGCGGCAGGGGCACAGACGCAGGGGACCTGCGGCGTCGTAAGACTGGGTGCGAGCCCTCCGAAGAGGGTCGACGGCAGCTATGGAGCTACCGCGACAGGGGGCCCGACCTCACTACCCTACGGGATTCCGTACGCAGCCCCAAAAAGGGGCTCTGTGGGGTCGGGCACACCTGCTTCGCTATGGCGTTACCGCGAGGTCCTGGTTACCAGGAGCTCTTGGTCACGCCCGGCAGCTCGCCGCGGTGCGCCATCTCACGAAGGCAGACACGGCACAGGCCGAACTTGCGGTACACCGAGTGCGGACGGCCGCAGCGCTGGCACCGGGTGTAGGCCCGGACGCCGAACTTCGGCTTCCGCTCGGCCTTCGCGATGAGGGACTTCTTCGCCATGTGTTACGCCTCCTTGAACGGGAAGCCCAGAGCGCGCAGGAGCGCCCGGCCCTCGTCGTCGGTCTGGGCGGTGGTCACGACGGTGATGTCCATACCGCGCTGACGGTCGACCTTGTCCTGGTCGATCTCGTGGAACATGACCTGCTCGGTCAGACCGAAGGTGTAGTTGCCACGGCCGTCGAACTGCTTCGGGGAGAGGCCACGGAAGTCACGGATTCGCGGCAGGGCCAGCGAAACCAGACGGTCCAGGAACTCCCACATGCGGTCACCACGGAGGGTGACGTGGGTGCCGATCGGCTGGCCCTCGCGCAGCTTGAACTGCGCGATGGACTTGCGAGCCTTGGTCACGGCCGGCTTCTGACCGGTGATCGCGGTCAGGTCGCGGATCGCGCCCTCGATCAGCTTGCTGTCACGGGCGGCCTCGCCGACACCCATGTTGACGACGACCTTGACCAGGCCGGGCGTCAGCATGACGTTCTCGTACGAGAACTGCTCCTGCAGCTGACCCTTGATCTCGGAGTTGTAACGCTCCTTGAGGCGGGGGGTCACCTTCTCAACAGACGTCTCAGACATCAGATGTCCTCACCGGTTCGCTTGGCAACGCGGATCTTGTTGCCCTCGTCGTCGAAGCGGTAGCCAACGCGGGTGACGACCTTCTTGCCGTCCTTCTCCACGACCAGCTGGACGTTGGAGACGTGCACCGGGGCCTCGACGGTGACGATGCCACCCTGAGTGCCCGGACCCGGCTTGGTGTGCTTCTTGACCCGGTTGACACCCTCGACCAGGACCTTGTTCTCAGCCGGCATGGCCTGGATGACCTTGCCCTGCTTGCCCTTGTCCTTGCCGGTGATGACCTGGACCAGGTCACCCTTCTTGATCTTCATGCTGTTCGCCATGAGTTAGAGCACCTCCGGCGCAAGCGAGATGATCTTCATGAACTTCTTGTCACGCAGCTCGCGGCCCACCGGGCCGAAGATGCGGGTGCCACGGGGGTCACCATCGGTGTTCTTCAGAACGACCGCGGCGTTCTCGTCGAAGCGGATGTACGAGCCATCCGGACGACGACGCGACTTCACGGTACGGACGACGACGCACTTGACGACGTCACCCTTCTTGACCGAACCGCCGGGGATCGCGTCCTTGACGGTCGCGACGATGACGTCCCCGATACCGGCGTAGCGGCGACCGGAACCACCGAGAACGCGGATGCAAAGGATTTCCTTCGCGCCCGTGTTGTCGGCGACACGCAGTCGCGACTCCTGCTGGATCACAGCTTTCTCCTGATCGTCAACGAGAGCTGACGGGCCGGCCGCTGCTCACACCAGCGCCCGCGAGGGACCTGGTGCACATACGGCCGTACCGCATCAACTTCGTTACTTGGCCTTCTCGAGGATCTCGACGACGCGCCAGCGCTTCGTCGCGGACAGCGGGCGGGTCTCCGCGAGGAGCACCCGGTCGCCGATGCCGCAGGCGTTCGCCTCGTCGTGCGCCTTCAGCTTGTTCGTACGGCGGATGACCTTGCCGTACAGAGCGTGCTTGACGCGGTCCTCGACGGCGACGACGACGGTCTTGTCCATCTTGTCGCTGACGACGAGACCCTCACGGGTCTTGCGGAAACCGCGCGTCTCGTTGGTGTTCTCAGTCATCAGGCGCTCTCCACCGTCTCGATGCCCAGCTCGCGCTCGCGCATCAGGGTGTAGATCCGCGCGATGTCCTTACGGACGAGCTTGAGCCGTCCGTGGTTGTCGAGCTGCCCGGTCGCCGCCTGGAAGCGGAGGTTGAACAGCTCCTCCTTGGCCTCACGGAGCTTGGCAACGAGACCCTCGTTGTCCAGCTCGCGGAGGTCAGCAGCCTTGGTGCCGGCCGACATCAGCTCTCACCTGCCTCGCGCCGGATGATCCGGCACTTCATCGGGAGCTTGTGAGCTGCGCGGGTCAGCGCCTCACGAGCCACCTTCTCGTTGGGGTACGACAGCTCGAACATGACCCGACCCGGGTGCACGTTCGCGATCCACCACTCGGGCGAACCCTTACCGGAACCCATGCGGGTCTCGGCCGGCTTCTTGGTGAGCGGGCGGTCCGGGTAGATGTTGATCCAGACCTTGCCGCCACGCTTGATGTGACGGGTGACGGCGATACGAGCGGACTCGATCTGCCGGTTCGTCACGTAGGCCGGGGTGACGGCCTGGATGCCGTACTCGCCGAACGCGAGCTCGGTGCCACCCTTGGCAGCGCCGCGGCGCTTCGGGTGGTGCTGCTTGCGGTGCTTGACCCTACGGGGGATCAGCATTGGGGTCAGGCCTCCGTTCCGGTGTTCTCGGCAGCCGGAGCCTCGGCCGCCGCGGCCGCGGGGGCCTCGGCAGCGGCGGGGCGACGGCCACGGCCACCGCGCTCGCCACCACGGCGCTCGCCACCGCGGGCGGGACGACCACCCTCGGGACGGGCCGGGCGGTTGCCCGAGCGGGCAGCGGCGTTCTCAGCGCGGACCTCGGCGATGTTCTTGACGTCGCCCTTGTAGATCCAGACCTTCACACCGATGCGGCCGAAGGTCGTCTTGGCCTCGAAGAAGCCGTAGTCGACGTTCGCGCGCAGGGTGTGCAGCGGCACACGGCCCTCGCGGTAGAACTCCGAACGGCTCATCTCGGCGCCGCCGAGACGACCGGAGCACTGGACCTTGATGCCCTTGGCGCCGGACTTCATGGTGCCCTGCATCGACTTGCGCATGGCACGACGGAAGGAGACGCGGGAGGACAGCTGCTCCGCGACGCCCTGAGCCACGAGCTGGGCGTCCAGCTCGGGGTTCTTGACCTCGAGGATGTTCAGCTGGACCTGCTTGCCGGTCAGCTTCTCGAGGTCGCCGCGGATGCGGTCGGCCTCGGTGCCACGACGCCCGATGACGATGCCGGGACGGGCGGTGTGGATGTCGACGCGGACGCGGTCGCGGGTGCGCTCGATCTCGACCTTGGAGATGCCGGCGCGCTCCATGCCCTTCGTCATCATGCGACGAATGGCAACGTCTTCCTTGACGTAGTCCTTGTACAGCTTGTCGGCGTACCAGCGGGACTTGAAGTCCGTGCTGATGCCGAGGCGGAACCCGTGCGGGTTAACCTTCTGGCCCATTACCGGGTCCCTTCCTTGCTGCTGACGACCACGGTGATGTGGCTGGTCCGCTTGCGGATCCGGTAGGCACGACCCTGCGCACGCGGACGGAACCGCTTCAGGGTCGGACCCTCGTCAACGTACGCCTCGCTGATGACGAGGTCGTCCACGTTGGAGTGGTTGTAGTTGTGCGCGGCGTTGGCGATGGCGCTGTCGAGCACCTTGCCGACCGGCACGGTGGCGGCCTGCGGAGCGAAACGCAGGACGGCCTGGGCCTCCGTGGCCGGCAGGCCACGGATGAGGTCCACCACGCGGCGGGCCTTCATGGGCGTGACGCGGATGTACCGCGCCTGGGCCCTGGCTTCCATGGTTGTCCCCTTGCTGGTGTAAGTCATTGAGTCGGTAATCTCGCTGGCGACTAGCGACGCTTCGACTTGCGGTCGTCCTTGACGTGACCGCGGAAGGTACGCGTCGGCGCGAACTCGCCGAGCTTGTGGCCGACCATCGACTCGGTGACGAACACCGGGACGTGCTTACGGCCATCGTGCACCGCGATCGTGTGGCCGAGCATGGCCGGGAAGATCACGGAGCGACGGGACCAGGTCTTGATGACGTTCTGGGTACCCGCCTCGTTCTGCGCGTCCACCTTCTTGAGAAGGTGGCCGTCGATGAAGGGGCCCTTCTTGAGACTGCGCGGCATCTGACCTGCTCCTAGCGCTTCTTGTTGGTCTTGCGGCGGCGCACGATGAGAGCGTCCGACGCCTTCTTCGGGCGACGGGTGCGACCCTCCTTCTGGCCCCACGGCGAGACCGGGTGGCGGCCACCAGAGGTCTTACCCTCACCACCACCGTGCGGGTGGTCGATCGGGTTCATGGCGACACCACGCACGGTCGGGCGGACGCCCTTCCAGCGCATACGGCCGGCCTTGCCCCAGTTGATGTTCGACTGCTCGGCGTTGCCGACCTCGCCGACGGTGGCGCGGCAGCGCGCGTCGACCAGGCGGATCTCACCGGAGGGCATGCGCAGGTGCGCCATCTTGCCCTCACGCGCCAGCAGCTGGATGCCGGAGCCCGCGGAGCGGGCCAGCTTGGCACCGCCGCCGGGACGCAGCTCCACCGCGTGGATGGTGGTACCGACCGGGATGTTGCGCAGCGGCAGGTTGTTGCCCGGCTTGATGTCGGCGCCAGGGCCGTTCTCAATCCGGTCACCCTGCGCGATGCCACGCGGCGCGATGATGTAGCGCTTCTCGCCGTCCAGGTAGTGCAGGAGCGCGATGCGCGCGGTGCGGTTCGGGTCGTACTCGATGTGCGCGACCTTCGCCGGCACGCCGTCCTTGTCGTGACGACGGAAGTCGATCACGCGGTAGGCGCGCTTGTGGCCGCCACCCTGGTGGCGAACGGTGATCCGACCGGCGTTGTTACGGCCGCCCTTGCTGTGCAGGGGGCGAACCAGCGACTTCTCCGGGGTGGACCGCGTGATCTCTACGAAGTCGGCCACGCTGGAGCCACGACGGCCCGGCGTAGTCGGCTTGTACTTGCGGATGCCCATTTGGCTCTCTCGTCCTCGTCCTTATCGACGATCACGATCCCCGTTAGGAGACCGGACCACCGAAGATGTCGATGCGGTTGCCCTCAGCCAGCGTCACGATGGCGCGCTTGGTGTCCTTGCGCTTGCCAAAGCCCGTCTTGGAGCGCTTGCGCTTGCCCTGACGGTTGAGCGTGTTGACGGACTCGACCTTGACCGAGAAGACCGCCTCGACGGCCTGCTTGATCTGGGTCTTGTTGGCACCGGGCGACACGACGAACGTGTACTTGTTCTCGTCGAGGAGCGAGTAGCTCTTCTCCGAGATGACCGGCTTCACCAGGACGTCACGGGGGTCCGTGAACGTCTTGCTCGTGATCTCTGCAGCCATCAGGCGGCGCTCCCTTCGAGCTCGCCCTCAGCAGCCACGGCCTTGGCGGACGCGGCCGGACCGGCCACGAAACGCTCGAAGGCGGCCTGGGTGAAGACCACATCGTCGGAGACGAGCACGTCGTAGGTGTTCAGCTGACCGGCGTCCAGGATGTGGACGTTCGGCAGGTTGCGAGCGGACTTGAGGCCCAGCTCGTCCGAACGCTCGACGACCAGGAGGACGTTCTTGCGCTCGGTGATCTTGCCGAACAGGCCCTTGGCGGCCTTGGTCGACGGCGCCTCGGTCGCGGTCACGTCGGTGATGACGTGAATGCGGCTGTGGCGGGCCCGGTCGGTGAGCGCACCGCGGAGGGCGGCGGCGATCATCTTCTTCGGGGTCCGCTGCGAGTAGTCACGCGGCACGGGACCGTGCACGACGCCACCGCCGGCGAACTGCGGCGCACGGGTCGAGCCCTGACGGGCGCGGCCGGTGCCCTTCTGGCGGTACGGCTTCTTGCCGCCACCGCGGACCTCGGCGCGAGTCTTGGTCTTGTGGGTGCCCTGACGGGCCGCAGCGAGCTGCGCCACGACGACCTGGTGCATCAGCGGAACGCTGACCTTCGCGTCGAAGATCTCGGCCGGCAGCTCGAGGCTGCCGGTCTTGTCACCCGAGGGCGACAGGATGTCAATGGTGCTCATATCCTCACAGCCCCTTCGCCGCGGTGCGGACGAGGATGAGGCCGCCGTTCGGGCCCGGGATTGCGCCCTTGATCAGGAGCAGCCCCTTCTCCGCGTCAACGGCATGGATGGTCAGGTTCTGGGTGGTCACACGCTCGTGGCCCATCCGGCCGGCCATCCTCACGCCCTTGAACACGCGACCCGGGGTGGCGCAGCCACCGATCGAGCCGGGCGAGCGGTGCTTGCGCTGCACACCGTGACCGGCGCCGAGGCCCCGGAAGTTGTGGCGCTTCATGACACCGGCGAAGCCCTTGCCCTTGGAGGTGCCGGTCACGTCGACCTTGACACCCGCCTCGAACAGCTCGGCGGTGATCTCCTGGCCCAGGGTGTACTCGGACGCGTCCGAGGTACGGAGCTCGACCAGGTGGCGACGGGGGGTGACACCGGCCTTGGCGAAGTGGCCCGCGAGGGGCTTGTTCACCTTGCGGGGGTCGATCTCGCCGAAGCCGATCTGGACGGCGTCGTAGCCGGCCGGGCTGTCGGCGGTGTGGACCTGGGTCACGACATTGGGCCCAGCCTTGACGACGGTCACCGGAACGACCCGGTTGTTCTCGTCCCAGACCTGGGTCATGCCGAGCTTCTCGCCCAGGATGCCCTTAATCTGCTTAGCCATCTTCGGTGCGCCTCTCAGAGCTTGATCTCGATGTCGACGCCAGCCGGCAGGTCGAGACGCATGAGCGAGTCAACCGTCTTCGGCGTGGGGTCGAGGATGTCGATCAGACGCTTGTGAGTGCGCATCTCGAAGTGCTCGCGCGAGTCCTTGTACTTGTGCGGCGAGCGGATGACGCAGTACACGTTCTTCTCAGTGGGCAGCGGCACCGGGCCTGCGACCTGCGCACCAGTACGGATCACCGTCTCGACGATCTTCTTCGCCGAGGAATCGATGACCTCGTGGTCGTAGGCCTTGAGCCGGATGCGGATCTTCTGTCCCGCCATGGCTACTCAGTAGTCCTTTGTCCTTAGTCACTGCACGACCCTCCTCCGACCCCCGCGCTCGGGCGTGTCGCACTCGCGCTTGCAAAAAACCGGCGAAGTACTTCGTCGGTTTCAAACTTTCGGGGTGGGGGCGGCCGGGTCGAGGCCCCGCACACGCTTCCCGGAAGATTCCCGTACTTTCGCCCCGCAGCTGCCGTGGCGTAGAACTCACGCTTGACGGCCATCACGGGAACGACGAGTACATGGGACTCGCTTCCAGTCCTCCCGGCGGGAGGCGCGCAGCATCGGCACTCAACCGAGCAACTTGGACATACTGCCACATGGAGCAGCCCGGATGCCAATCGGGGCCGGTGAGGCGTACCTCACCGGCCCCGATCAGGTGACCGTCATTCCCGGCGGCGGACGCCGCCGGGTCGCGTCACCACGGACGCTTGGTGCCGCAGACCGTCGCCCAGTCCTCGCCGCTCACGTTGGCGCACCACAGCCGGCCCTTGTCGGGCTCGTTGTTGTACTCCCTGAGGTTCATGTTGACCTTGGCGCAGTCGTTCTGCCCGGCCGGGTCGAACTTGGGGCACTTGCCGTTGCGGTTGACCAGGATGTGCGCGCGCCAGGCGTCGATGCCCATGTCGACCTGCTGCGACCCGGTGCTCGGGAGGTACCGCGAGTCGGTGGTCGGCATGTAGCGGTCCACCGACCAGGAGGCCGCCATGGTGCCGAACAGCGCCACCGCGCAGACCGCGCCCGCGACCAGCCGACCGGTGACCGCCGGGCGCAGGGTCAGCGGCGCGGGCCCGCCGTCGACGCCGACCCGCTGCACCGTCCGCAGCCAGCCCGTACCGCGCTGGACGGCGAACATCAGGCCGAGCACGGCCAGGATCATCAGCGCGTACAGGATGATCCAGGTGGTGCGCGGGAACAGCTGGACGGCCTTGGCGTGGGCCAGCTGCGAGGCGAAGTAGAAGCGCAGCAGCCAGGCGCTGACCAGGGTCGCCGCCGTGGTGCGCACCACGATGCTGCGCAGCCCGAGGCCGAGCGCCAGCGCGACGCCGGCCAGCAGCATCAGGGTGTAGGCGCTCTGCCCGGCGAGCTCACCGCGCCAGGGGAAGTCGTGGTAGTTCAGGTCGCCCGCGCGGTCCGAGGCCCAGCCCATGACGTACGCCGGGTCGAGGTAGACCGAGAGGTACGCGTACCGGTCCTTGGCCTCGGCGCCCAGCCGCACCAGCTGGTACAGCAGCGGAGCGCCGACCACGCCGGCGCTGATCAGGGTCGCGGCCAGGAACAGCAGCACCGGCTTGATCCGGGCGGCGCCCTTGCGCCACGGCACGAGGAACAGCGCGAGCACGAACACGCCCGGCGCGGCCCAGACGAACCAGCCCGAGTACCAGAGGAACATCAGGCCGAACGAGACGCCGAACCCGACCCCGCGCAGCACCGTGGAGCGGGTGCTCAGCCGGTGCGCCCGGCGCAGCTCGCGCAGGGCCGCGGCCAGCATCGGGACCATCACCAGCATGGTGACGTGGCTGTACGGCCGGATCGGGTCCAGGAACAGGATCGCGGACGGGACGGCGATCAGCAGCGCCCAGAACGGGCGCAACAGCAGCCGCCAGGACAGGTACGCCATCGGGCCGACCAGCGCGGTGCAGATCAGCTGGACGTCCTTCAGCGCGTAGCCGCCGCCACCGACGCCGCCGTAGAACAGCTTCGACCAGAGCGCCAGCACCGCCGGGAACCCGGGCGGGTAGACGCCGGGCAGGCCGTGGCCGGTCAGCATGCCGTTGGCCATGCCGATCAGGTTGCCCGGGTCGCCCTCCTGGCCGCCGAGGCCCCACTGGGTGCCGTTCAGCGCCACCACGATGCCGCCGGCGACCGCGCCGGTGGCCAGGCCGGCCACGGCCGCGCAGACCAGCCGCTGCACCAGCTGGTAGCGGGCCAGGCTGCCCCGGTACGCGGTGTAGAGCAGCACCGCCAGGATCGGCAGGCCGACGATCGCGGCGTACTTCTGCAGCATCGCCAGACCGCTGACCTGGCCGACCCGGTTGAGCGGGTTGACGTTGATGCGGGTGCAGAGCAGCGCGAAGGCGAACGCCGCCACGATCGAGACCAGGGCCTCGGCCGAGCGGACCGCCCAGGGCCGCGCCAGCAGGCCGTCCATCCGCCCGAGGAGGGGCTCGGCCGCTCGCTCGGGCCGTTGCGGCTCCGCTTCGGAGTCGCCGACCGGGCTGGTGGCCAGATCAGTCATGTCAGTCACTTCCGTACGTGGCCACGTCCGGTGTGCGGCATGGAGTGGCGTGGTGGGTCGGCGGTCGGGGTCGCCGACATGATAAGCGCCCGTCCCGGAGCCGGGGCTCCGGGCCCGGGCCCTCGACGACCGGCTCCGGGCCTGGTCAGCTGCTGCGGACGGCGCGGCCGACCATGGCGCCGGCGTGGGCGAAGTCACCCGCGCCGAGGCGCCCGGCGGCGACCATCAGGGCGTGCAGCCGGGAGGAGAGGTGGAGGTCGGCCGAGCGGGCCGCGGCGTTCCAGCCCTTGGCCCGCAGCTCCTTGGCGATCAGGGTGTAGTACTGGAGCTCCTCGTCGAAGCGCTTGCCGTCCTTGACCCGGTTCGAGGAGTCGCTGGCCTGGTGGCGGCGGTAGCGGAACACCTCGCGCTCGTCGACCAGCAGGTTGCCGCCCTCCATCAGCATGTCGACCATGAACGCCAGGTCGTGCACGGCGTCGATGTCCGGGCGGTACGGGATCTTCGACAGCGCGGACTGCCGGTACAGCAGCGACGGGGTGTACAGCCAGTTCCCGGACAGCAGGCTCTTCACCGCGTCCTCGCCGCTGATCAGACCGGCCTTGCGGGCCGGGGCGGCGATCCGGCGCTTGACCTTGTCACCGATGCCGAGCGACGGCACCAGGTTCCCGTCGCTGTCCATCACCTTGACGCCCGGCTGGACCGCGATCGCCTTCGGGTCGGCCTTCATCCGCTCCAGGACGACGTCCAGGTAGTTCGGCTCCAGCAGGTCGTCGGCGCCCATCATCGAGACGAACTCGCGCTCGGCCAGGGTCGACGCCTTGTAGGTGTTGCCGTTGGGGCCCAGCCGCTCCTCGTTGCGGACGTAGCGGATCCGCTCGTCCTCCAGGCCCTCGATGTACTCCAGCGCCCGGTTGCCCGGGTACTGGTCGTCCACCACGGTCAGCCGCCAGTCCTGCTGGTGCTGCGCCCGGATGCTGTCGATGGTGGCGAACAGGTACTCCGGGTCGCCGTAGTACGGGATGACGAAATCGACGCTCATGACGGCGCCGCACCTCCTGGTCCTGGATCATGCTTCGGTGCCCCGGCCGCGGCCGCCGGACGGGCCAAGTCAACCAGTTCCGCCGCCCCGGTGCGTCGGCCGGTCCGGGCGGGAAACCAACTCGCCGAACCGTCCGCGGGGTTCGCGTACGTCACCGATCGGAAAGCCCGGGCAACGGAATTACATCCGCCGAACGGCCCCGCAATGAATTGGAGTTGGCAATGTCCGGATTTTCGCCGATTTAAATCCTGTCTACCGGAGCGGGCCGGGCGAGGATCCCTAGGATATCTTCGGTGCGACATGCCAACTCCCGTACAGCCGGGTTCTGAAGGGCCTCCCAGGATGACCATCAGCGTTCCGCACCGTGCCGACAGGCCTCAGCGGTCGCCCGAACAGCCATTGATCCCCCCTCTGCCTCGACGGATGTACCGGCGCGAGAGTTCAGCGTGGTGGGTGGCGGTCGAGGGTGTCATCGGGATCACAGCCGCCATGTTCATGACCTGGGCGACCCGATTCATCCACATCGATCCGATGGTTCGTGTCGGTCAGGTCAGCGGTCTGGCCGCGCTCCAGCTCATTCTGCTGATCTCGATGGGAGTCACCGTCGGGGCACTGATGGTCATCATGCGCCGCTGGTCGATACTTCCGGTGCAATTCGGTGCCGCGATATTCGCCGGCCTCTCCAGCGGTGTGCTGGCCGGCGCCGTCGCGCTCGCGCTGCGCGGCACCCCGTGGCCGCTCGGCGGCCAGGGCGGTGACGCCGGCGTCCTCCAGGGCTGGGCCTTCAACCTGATCCACGGCCAGCCGATCGACGACACCTACCCGCCGCTCTTCCCGCACCTGCTCGGCTGGTACACCGAGCACTTCACGGACGGCGACCCGGGCCACGCGCTGAAGATGGTCAGCCTGGTGTTCATCGCGCTGCTGGGGCCGACGGCCTACGTCGCCTGGCGGCTGATCCTTCCCCCGCTGTGGGCCCTGGGCATCGGGGTCACCGCCTCGCTGCCGCTGGCCGACCCGTACAAGCCCTACACCACGATCGTCCTGGTCGGGCTGCTGCCGGTGCTGGCGAAGCTGCTCCAGCTGATCCAGCGCTCCCAACTGCTCAGCCGCGGCCGGGCCGTGGGCCTGGGGGCCGTCGTCGGGGCCGTGCTCGGCCTGCTGTTCCTGCTGTACTCGGGCTGGTTCGTCTGGTCGGCGGCCGGTCTGATGCTGATGGGCGTCGTCCTGCTCGTCCGCCAGTGGCGCACCCACGGCACCGGCGCCTTCGTCACGGCCCTGATGCTGATCGGCGCGACCGTCCTCACCTTCGTGGCGGTCGCCGGCTTCTACCTCACCAAGTTCCTCTCCTCGGCGGGCGGCGCCGTCGACCGGTACTGCTACTTCGACGTCTACACCGAGCCCAGCTACTTCATGATGTGGGGCAGCGACGTGCCCGGCGGCCTCGGACTGGGCGCCTGGCCGCAGCCCGGCGAGATCGGCGGCGTCGGCCTGTTCGCCATCGTGCTGCTGATCGGCGGCGCCGCCGCCGTCGTGGTCGGCCCGCGCAACTCCGTGGTGCTGGCGACCGCCGCGGCCGCTGCCAGCGCCTTCCTGATGCGCTACTGGTACGCCGCCCACATGTTCAAGAACCAGGCGGTGATGCTCTACCCGCGCACCAACCAGCAGCTGCTGTACTGCTTCATCGTGCTCACCGGCCTGGCGCTGTTCCTCGGCACCGAGCGCTTCCTGGAGCGCCGCCAGCGGACCGGCTCCGAGAGCCTGTCGACCCCGACCGCCCGTGCGCCGCGCCGGTACGCCCTCGCCGCGCTCTGCGCGCTCGGCCTGCTGTTCGGCATGGCCGGCTCGTCCACCGGCAGCCGCTACATGCCCGAGCCCAGCTCGCGCATCGACAGCACCGGCAACTTCGCCAACACCGCCCAGCACCTGCGCGGCCTGGACGGCAACTGCTCGCCGTACGTCGCCGCCAAGGACTGCATCGACGCCGGTGCCCCGGTCGTCTACGACCAGGCCGAGAAGGTCAAGAAGGACCAGGAGAACCAGCAGAAGCCCGAGTACCAGGTGCTGAGCTGCCAGAAGGACAACCCGTACCCGCGGGCCCCGAAGCCTCCGGCCGGCCGGCCCCAGGGCTGATCCCGCGCCCTGCGGCAACGGCCGGGGGGGGCGCGCCCCCGGCGGGGGCGGGCGGCCGGCGGGGGGGGGGGGGGTCGGGCT